>CAVUMJ010000188.1:0-16411 GCA_963741375.1 uncultured Pseudomonadota bacterium | reverse complement strand
ATGCATTGCTCCCTATATAACGAATGATCCTCAAAAAGTTTCAAGGTGGCGGGAAAGGCTTCAATCCGATAGCGCCGGGCTCAAAATTGGGTTTGTGTTGGTCAGGTCTGCCAAAACACAAGAATGACCGGAATCGATCAATACCTCTTAATATGTTTTCAATGCTCGGAGAGATGCAAAACATTACATTTTACAGTCTCCAGAAGGGAAAGGCGGCGGAGCAGGCAAATAACCCGCCCGGTGGTATGAATCTGGTCGATTATACAAACGACCTGAATGATTTCTCCGATACGGCAGCTTTGATCGAAAATCTTGATCTTATAATTTCCGTTGATACGTCAGTGGCTCATCTGGCAGGAGCACTCGGTAAACCGGTTTGGACTTTACTTCCGTTTATGCCTGATTGGCGCTGGTTGCTGGATCGGGCTGATACCCCCTGGTATCCGACAATGCGTCTGTTCCGGCAGTCTTCAATTGGAGATTGGGCTGAGGTGATAATCTCAATAAAAAATGCTTTGGCGCATTCGGTTTATGAGGCTTTCGGAAGCCCATAAGACTCCCGGAATTTATGTATAATGATAGGTGGCAATAAAATTAATAAGTGCTTCAGTTCATCAATACGGTTGCATTCGAGCGCAGCTGCATTCAGGAACTGAAGCACAAAAAGGAGAAGTCGCATGTTGAATTCAAGAACGTGACGGTGGTTAAGAAGGCGAATGTCTACTTTGACGGCAAGGTCACGAGCAGGACTAAGTTTTTTGGGACGGAGCTAAATAAAACCCTTGGAGTAATGCTTCCGGGGGAATACGAGTTCGGCACCGGCTATAAAGAAGCTGATGGAAATACTTTCGGGCGATCTTCAGGTATTGCTGCCTGGCGAAGAAGCATGGAAGCGGTCAAAAAGTGGAGAGTCTTTTGAAGTTGCGCGGAACTAAAAATTTAAAATGAAAATAACATCCCTGACCGATTACTGCTGTTCTTACATCAAATGATTCTTATATATCCTCCTGTTGCAAAGCCTGTGAGCCGCCTGCAGGAGTAGCGAGACTTCTGGGCGCACTTAATGCATACGGTATACAAAGCTGTGTGCTGGATGCAAACCTTGAGGGAATCCTGCTCATCTACTGCATCTGCCTAACACGATCGACTGATACATGGACTCACCGTGCTTTCAGGAAGCGTTCGGCCAAATGGTGGGATTGGAAACCTATATTGGCATCAGCCCCATCACCACTAAGGCATCCATGAACTACTGGGAAGTTAAGAATAAAGTCAAATTTCCCAAAAGTTTTCGACCGGATTACGAGTGGAACATTGAATTTGCCAATGATGTAATTGCGTTAGCCGCAGCAAATCATTTACACGTTTATTTCATGCCTATCAGGATTGATTTAGGCTTGTATTTTGAGGGCATTAAGTTTGCGGTTGGCTATTAACCGGGTAATCGAATTAATTTTATACTTCTGTGTACGATGGGTAGAACAGCAGTGAATTTCATCATATAGGACATGAGAGATTTTCACTTATCGTTTAGACAACACATCAAAACTGCTTGCTTGGTAATCAGCCAACAATTGCCGCACAATTTCAATATCTGTGGGTTTAACCAGATGTTTATCAAATCCGGAGGCGCGAGACTTTTCCAGGTCATCCGGCTGCCCATATCCTGTAACCGCAACCAGCAGGGTTCGTTTGTGTTCGCTGGTTTCGCGCAGGGCTTTTGCCACCGAATAACCGTTCATGCCCGGCAAACCGATGTCTAGCAGGATAACATTGGGTTTCTCGACACGCGCGATTTCTAATGCAGCTTGGCCGTCGTTAGCTATCAATACTTGATGACCGTCTATTTCCAAAAGCAAAGCCAGACTTTCGGCCACATCGGGATTGTCGTCCACTAGCAGAATGCGTAAATTTTTGTTTAACCGCGGGGCAATCTGTGTGATGGCGTCAGCCGTCGATTTTATGGGCTGCGCCAGCCTAGGCAACCGGACCACAAATTCGCTTCCTTGGCCTCTGCCCGCACTAAACGCCTGAACTACGCCACCATGCTTCTCGACCAAACTTTGGACGAGCGACAAACCGATACCTAGACCTCCTTGCGCTCGATCCAGATTATGATCTACTTGATAGAATAGATCGAACAGATGAGCTAAGGAATTTTGATCGATACCGTCTCCATTGTCAGTGACGCGAATGCAAATTGAGTCCTCGAAAGCTTCAACTGAAAGTTTGATATGCCCACCTTCCGGGGTATATTTGCAGGCATTGTTTAGGAGATTGGATAGAATCTGAGCCAGCCGAATCCGGTCACCCATAACCCAGAAGAACTCCGCCGGCAGCGTCAAGGAAAACACTTGATTGCGGGACTCAATCAGTGGCTGACAGGTTTCCACTGCCGGCAAAACAAAATCCCGTATTTCTAACGATTCCGTCTTGAGTACGACCAATCCTTGTTTAATACGAGAGACATCCAGCAAATCATCTACCAATCGGATCAGATGTTTGACCTGCCGCTCAATAATGTCGATGCCCCAATTAACGCGGCTGAAATCGGCATGGGCAAGTTTCATCACCTCCACTGCGTTACAGATTGAGGCCAGCGGATTTCGGAGTTCGTGGGCGAGCATCGCCAGAAACTCATCCTTGCGCCTGGCGGCATCCTTCGTCATTTGTTCTACCATTTTACGCTCAGTAATATCCTCGACCAAGCCAAACGCACGTTCGAAGCGCCCATTTTTCATATCATGGTATTTTGATTGAATCAAGATCCAGCGTATCTGGCCGTCGGCACGGCGAATCCGGCATTCCAGGCTCCAAACTTGATGCTTGGCGATTGAATCCTGAATATAATTGTCAACCAGCATGCGATCCTCTTCCAGCACATGCTGCAGGAATATTTCATACGACCATTCCGGCGGTTTTTCATAACCGAAAATTTGGTCGTAGCGCAGTGAATGCCAGATGGTGTTTTCTGCGAAATTCAGTTCCCAAGCACCCAGATTAGCCGCTTGCAGGGCAAAACGCCAACGCTCTTCGCTCTCATTTTGCGCTATCTCGGCGAGTGTTTGTTCAGTAACGTCTAGATTAGTTCCCACTAACCATTCAACCCTTCCTTGATCGCTGAGGCGAACCGTTTCCACTGCTTGGATATGACGGCATTTTCCATCATCATGCCGACGAATGCGAAATTTACGGGAGTTGTGACCTAAGCCGCGTATGGTATCTTGCATAATCGATTCTTGCAGAGGCAAATCTTCCGGTAGGACATATTGGCTCCATGTTGCATACTCTACAATTCCATCGGAGGTAGGCGCGATACCATAAATCCGAAACATCTGGGCATCCCAGCGTATCGTGTGATTAATGAGATTCCATTCCCAAATTCCTACCCCCGTCGCCTCGGTGGCTAAAAGTACACGCTGCTCGTTCTCACTGTTCTCTCTCTCTGCGCGTTTGCGCTCGGTGATGTCGGTGACGAACGCGTAGTAGAATTCCGGTTTTCCATCCGAATCGGTCTTGAGGTTGACCATCAACTCGACAGGTACCCGTTCGCCATTTTTCCTGATATATTCTTTCTCGTAACGGATAAAACCTCCGGTGCTTTCGAGTTCAATCAGTTTGTTCCGCTCAATTTCCCGCCACTCGGGAGGAGTCAGTAAATCCATCCAATTGCTTGTTTGCAGTTCTTCAGCAGAGTAGCCGGTGAGTTTTTCAAAGGCTGTATTCACTAAGCCCATTTGCCCATCAGGATAACCGATACCCATGGGCTGAGTTGAAGTCCGGATCAAGTCGGCCAAGAACTGGTTTTCCTTTTGACTAACTCGTAACTCCGCCTCAAACCGCTTTCGATCCGATATATCGCGCGAGGAACAGTAAAGTACTGACTGCCCATCAAGATCGAAAAGAAAAGAACTGATCTCGACATCGAAAATGGATCCATCCTTACGAGTGTGGCGAGTTTGGAATTGCGAGTGACCTTGGTTTGTTAACCGTCGCTTAATGACTCGTTTGATTTCGTGGTCAGTAAGCGATTTATCCCAATCAGTAACATGCTTGCCGATTAACTCATCCCGCTGGTATCCCAACATGGTGCAAAATGAATTGCTGACTTCAATCAGACAGCCTTCGCTATCTATAATATGAATGCCATCGCTAGCATTATGCAAGAACGCCAGATTCTTCTCGGCTTCTCTTTTTATGGCTTGAACTGCTCGTTCCAGTTCAGTGACATCGCGAAAACTCCAGACCCTGCCCACCACTTGACCATTAATCCGTTGTGGAATGGAGTAGCGCTCAATCATTTTCCCATCTTTAAATCTCAGTCTATCAAAAGAACTGGTTTCCGGGCTGGCGTAGAGCTCATGGACTTTCTGTAAAAAGTCTTCCGGTTTTTCCAATTGATCGATAACGTATGCTAAGGCATTTAGATCATCCTTGGCTGCGATTATTTCATTGGGGATCTGCCAAAGATCAATAAAGCGTTGATTGTATAAAACCCAGGTATTTTCTAGGTCAACCACCAAAATAGCGTCATGGTAAGATTCCAATGTCGCGGATAGCAACGATAGAGAGTTTTCGAGACGAGATGTTTCCTGATAAGTTTGAACATTTCTTGAGGTTTGATCCTGTATCTCCAGCTCAATCGGGCGAACTTGCAACTCATCCAAAAGCACTTCTGTGGAGCATGTCTTTCCTGTGAGCTTACTGTGAGTTTTAGCCGCAAGTATTTTTTTTACCTTATTAAATAATCGATAAACTGCCATTTCTAATTAAAGGTGTTTAATATTATAAGACTCCATGTAATTTTAGCACGTAGGTTGTGTAGAACGGCAGTGAAACTCATCACAGATGGTTAAAGTTAATCCTGTACTCATAGAAATTTGTTTGTAAATCCAAGCGATAAGAGCTCGCAGTGAACCGCAACAATCGCGTTCAAAGCCGGAAGCTTGTTATCTGCATACCTTAACTTAGGATTGAATACTCAAACGAGTTTGAAACCGGCAAACCTGTCAGATTCACTGCTTCTAAACACTTAGGCATCTGGCTTTCGTCAACTTTACAAAATTACGAAGTTACTGGTTCGCAAACCTATAAGCTATACGCGGTGTTCGCCCGCAAATCGACTGAAAATAAATGCAGTAATGAACAATGGGGACATTCAGCCGGTATAAAGTGTTTTGAAATGCGGATAAGCAAGATTTAGTTTGAATCGAACGGGGAATATCGACCCACTTGCAATTGATAAAAAGCAGATAGCCTCAATAAGTTCTAATAACACTCACTATTGTACTTTGCCCTCGGTTACGCTTCGCTAACCGAGGCTACGTGGATTATCTTAAAAAACGTTTGCAGCTGTCTTTTATTTGAAGTTATTGATCGACCGGTATGGCCGGACTTTTCCTGCCAATGTGATTAAGAAGGAACTAATTTTCTGAATTTTTACAGCCCAATAAACCCAATCAGAAATACAAATCTGATTTTTCAACCTTTTCAAAACCCGCCTATTGTGCAAACAACTCCCGCATTTTTTGTCCAGGAGATTCTGCCCGCATAAATGCCTCTCCCACCAAAAAAGTAAAAACTCCATTGTCCATCATTAATTTCACGTCTTCCGGAGTATGGATACCGCTTTCCGTTACGATCAGACGTTCTTCAGGCACTTTGGCTTTTAATTGCAGCGTGGTTTGCAACGACACTTCAAAGTTGCGCAAATTGCGGTTATTGACGCCAATTAACTTGGTCTCTAATTGCAAAGCCCTTTCCAACTCAAGATCATCATGAACTTCAACCAGCACATCCATACCCAAAGCAGTAGCAATATCAGCCAATTCTTTCATCACGTCCTGTTCCAGTGCGGCGGCAATCAGCAAAATACAATCGGCGCCAAGCGCTCTGGATTCATAGATTTGATAAGGGTCTATCATGAAATCCTTACGCAGAACCGGCAAAGGGCATCTGTCTCGCACCATTTGCAGATTTGCCTCCGATCCCTGAAAATATTCCTTGTCGGTTAAAATTGACAGGCAAGTCGCCCCATTCATGGCATAATCCTGGCCGATTTCCAAAGGTTTGAAATCTTCCCTGATCACGCCCTGGCTAGGCGAGGCTTTTTTAATTTCGGCAATAATCGCTGGTTTTTTTTGAGCTGCTTTGCTGTTTAATGCTTGAAAGAATCCACGCGGCGCACTTGCCGCCCCTACCAATTCTTTTAAACTTTCAATAGGTAAATTAAGTTTGCGTCTGGCAACTTCTGCAGCTTTGGTAGTGAGTATGGTTTTTAGGATATCCGGCGGGTTTGTCATGCTATATGAATATTGATCAAAAAGTTAAATGTCGCGCTCATCACTGGATGAGTCTGCAAGTTATATAAGTACGCTTATCCCAAGCCTTTAGCTTATAAGCACTGGTTTTCTCCGGCCAAAACTTAACGGCCTATTGCGTAATATTCTAATCCGTATTGTTTGACCAATTTCGGTTCGTACATGTTACGGCCGTCAAATATCACGTTGTCTTTAAGTTGTCCGTGTAATTGCTCAAAATCAGGACTACGGAACTGCTTCCATTCAGTCACAATGATTAAAGCATGGGCATTTTGCAAAGTATCCGCCTGCTTGTCACAAAAACTTAATCCGGCCAAGTTTCCGTAAAGACGTCTGGCTTCCTGCAAGGCTTCCGGATCATAGGTTTGCACCAGAGCGCCGGCAGCTATTAAAGCTTCCAATACCACCCGGCTGGGCGCCTCGCGCATATCGTCTGTATTGGGCTTAAACGCCAGTCCCCATAAAGCAAAAACTTTGCCTTGAAGTTTGCCTTGATAATGTGAGGATATCTTTTCAAACAGGCGCCGCTTTTGCCTATTATTAACGTTCTCTACCGCATTAAGGAGTTCGGCATGATATTCATTGTCTTTGGCGGCTCTTTCCAAAGCCTTGACGTCTTTGGGAAAACACGAGCCCCCGTAACCACAACCCGGATAGATAAAGCTATAACCGATACGGCTATCGGAACCTATGCCTTGGCGGACATGCTCTATATCCGCGCCCAAACGTTCCGCAAGATTGGCCACCTCGTTCATAAAGCTGATTTTTGTAGCCAGCATGGCATTGGCGGCATATTTTGTCAGTTCGGCGGATCTGATATCCATCGTTATAACGCGCTCATGACTACGATTGAAAGGGGCATAGAGCGCTTTCAATAATTCTGCGGTCCTGGGATTGTCAGTACCAATGATGATCCTGTCCGGTTTCATAAAATCATCCAGAGCCGAACCTTCCTTTAAAAACTCCGGATTGGAAACCACATCAAACTCAAAATTCACGCTACGTTGTAACAGAATATCGGCAACTGTCTTTTTAACCTTGTCGGCCGTTCCAACCGGTACGGTGGATTTATCAACAATAATTTTATATTCCTGCATATGCTCGGCGATGCTTTTAGCCACGGCAAGAACGTATTGCAAATCCGCAGAGCCGTCTTCATCCGGCGGCGTGCCGACCGCCACGAATTGAAATAAGCCAAAATCCACGGCTTGCTCGATATCCGTCGTGAAAAATAAACGTCCGGCAGCTTGATTATCTTTAATCATTTCTTCCAGACCAGGCTCGAAAATAGGCACGATGCCCTCTTTAAGCCTATCAATTTTATTCTTGTCAACATCTACACAGAGAACCTGATTGCCAACATCGGCCAAGCACGCGCCTGTAACCAAGCCGACATAGCCACTACCAAATACTGTTATTTTCATTATTTCAATTCCTATTGAATTATAATTATTTTATTTAATATTGCATTTGATCGATTCTTCAAAAATGTATTTGGACATTCGGAAGTAACTTTTTAAAAAACCTTATTTTTCAAGATATGTGTATGCGCCAAGCCCTGCCAGCAACTCTTGATGAAAACTATGCTTTTGCGTTTCCGGTAGGCCACTGGTCTCAAGTTTGCTTAAATAAGCCGTTTTTAAAAACTCCGGATCAATATGCACATATTCTAACAATTCAGTGACGTTTTCACCTTCCATAAAATCGCCGAACTGATAAGTATCGCCTTTTAGCTCTATATTAATTGAGTGGGTGTCGCCAAACAAATTATGCATATCGCCTAAAATTTCCTGGTATGCCCCCAGCATAAAAAAACCCAGCAAATAGGGCTGTTGAATATCGATACGATGCAAAGCCAGGGTGTTACTAATATTTTGCTGATCAACATATTGATCAATACGGCCATCTGAATCGCAGGTTAAGTCTTGAATCACCGCACGCGTGGTTGGTTGTTGATCCAGCCTGTGAATAGGCATAATTGGAAAAATTTGATCTATTCCCCAGATATCCGGCATAGATTGAAACAATGAAAAATTACAAAAAACCTTGTCGGCCAGCTTTTCATCAAGCTCCTGCAAAATTTCACGGTGATGATGATTATCCGGATTTAGTCTATCCTGAATCATCCGGCATAAGCCAATATATTTATGTTCAGCCGCCGCCAGTTCAGTTAAAGATAAATCGCCTTGCACAAAACTCGCACGCGCTTCAGCCATATCAAACTGAGCGTTATGATAAGCCTCGGAAACATTCTGGAGTATAGGCTCTTTTACCTCCAGCCCACCCTGTAAATTTTCCACCTCAGTGACATTGGTAATCATCAGCGCGTGATGAGCGGTCATGGCCCGGCCTGATTCCGTAAATATATTCGGCTGCGCTAATTTATATTCATCACAAATTTCTGCAAAATTACGAATAATATTATCTGCATATTCGGCAAGACTATAATTGATGGAACATTCACGGCGCGAACCACTGCCATCGTAATCGACGCCTAATCCGCCGCCGGCATCGACTGTTGAAATCGTAGCGCCAAGACGATTAAGCTGCAAAAAATACTGTGCAGCCTCTTTAAGGGCTAATTTGATATCATGGATATTTGCAATTTGCGAGCCCATGTGAAAATGCATCAATTGCAGTCTATCCAGTAAATCGGCGTTTTTCAACCGGGCGCAGATCTGCAAGACCTCACTGGCATGCAAACCGAATTTGGACTTCTCTCCGCCGCTATTTTGCCATTTCCCGGCGCTGATAGTGGATAAGCGTACTCGGATACCTATTAAGGGCCGCACCTGTAATTTGCCGGCCTCTTCCAGTATCAACTCCAATTCGGATGGTTTTTCTATAACAATAAATACAGACAAACCCATCAGTTGGGCCATTAAAGCCATTCGAATATAAAATCTATCCTTGTAGCCGTTGCAAACGATAGTGCTACCGGGTTTCGCCAAGCCGATTATGGCTAGCAACTCAGGCTTGCTGCCGGCTTCCAGCCCAATTCCTTCTGCTGAAACTATGCTCTCCACAACATTACCTTGCTGATTAACCTTGATAGGATAAACCGGCGTATACCGTCCATGGTAATGATGAGCTTTTCGTGCTTCGTCAAATGCCTGCTGTAACAAACGGATACGGTCACGTAAAATATCCGTAAAGCGAATCAGCACAGGAAAATTCAAGCCTTTGCTCTGCACAGCCTGAGCTACATCAAAGAGATCAATCTCTGTTGAACATCCGGATTGCGGCTTAACGCTAACATGACCATTTGCATTGATCGAGAAATATCCTCCTCCCCATTGCTGAATGGCGTAAAGCTTTTTTGATTCTTCAATTGTCCATTGCAGTGCTTGCACTCTTACCTCCGTGCCGTCATAAATTATGCTGAATTCTAAAGTATAATGGCATGATATATATTACTTTTTATTAGGATAAAAATATGCTTGATAATCAATGGTTTTCTGAGTCTGTGGATTCTGATGGTTCTGCTTTCTCCTTAAAAATTAAACGCAAACTCCATGAAGAACAATCGGAATTTCAATTTCTGGAAATTTATGAGACCGAGCACTTTGGTAATTTAATGGTGATTGACGGCTGCACCATGGTTTCCACGCGTGATAATTTTTTTTATCATGAGATGATGAGCCATCCGGTTTTGTTTACTCATCCTAATCCCAAAAAAGTCTGGATTATTGGCGGCGGAGACTGCGGAACATTAAAAGAAGTGTTAAAGCATCCTGGCGTTGAACAGGCAGTTCAGATCGATATTGATGAGCGGGTAACGCGTTTATCTGAAATTTATTTTCCGGAACTGTGCGAATCCAATCACGATCCCCGCGCTGAACTAAAATTCATTGATGGCATTAAATGGGTGAAAGATGCCGCCCCAAATAGCGTCGATATTATTATTGTCGATAGCACCGATCCGGTTGGCCCTGCGGAAGGTTTATTCAGTGCCGACTTCTACCGCGACTGCTTCAATTGCCTAACCGAAAACGGCTTAGTGATTCAACAAAGTGAATCAGCTTTGTTTCACATGAAAATCTTACTGGAAATGCGCCGGGAAATGCAATCGGCTGGCCTGAAATACCAGCAGACTGTGTTTTTTCCGCAATGCCTGTACCCTTCCGGCTGGTGGAGCGCCACCATGGCGGGAAAAGCGGATTTATCAAAATTCAGAGAAAACGATTCGGCGAACAAGTCATTTGATACCGTCTACTATAACAAAGATATTCATAGCGGTAGTTTGGCAATCCCTGAATTCTTTAAAAAAGCTTTGGCTGTATAAAAAATCATGCGGATATCCGACTAATCGCTTATCCGCATTTGCCCTGCCAATGTTTATATTTCCACTTTCCTGCCTGTTGCAGCAGACTGCAGCGCAGCTACGATAGTCTGGCAATTGCTTCTGGCATCCTCTAAAGTTAAAGCCGGCTGTTTATTATTTAAGACACAATCACTGAAGTGCTCCACTTCCAAACAGAAATGATTGGCAGGCAACAAATGTTCCTCACCCTGCCTGCCGTCCTCATTCCACCAGGAAATTACCGGAGTATCGCCCGGTAATTGCCAAACAACATGGCACTTGAGGCCGCCTTGGCTACCGATGATTTCATATTCACAGCGTCTTGCCCGTTCAAAACTGAAATCAAATTGAGCGAATTTCCCATCACCGTAATCCAGTACGCCACTTGTGGAAATGTCCGCCCCGCTTTCCACATATTTCGCCATAGCCATTACCGACAATGGCGGATTAACAAAAAACTGCCGCAATGAATGGATTGCATAACAGCCTATGTCCCACATAGCCCCGCCACCGTGCGAAACATCTTCAGCTAATCTATAAAGCCTGGCCGGACGCATCATGAATGAATAACTGGCGCGTACGGAACGAATTTCTCCAATCACACCGGAATCAATCAATTCTTTTACTCGCGTATATTGCGGATGAAAACGATACATAAAGCCTTCCATAACCACAACTTTATGCGCTAAAGCGGCTGTCTTGATTTTATCGATATCGTTTACATTAAGCGCCATCGGTTTTTCGCATAACACATGTTTGCCATGTTCAATGCTACGTAACGCCCATTCAGCATGTTCATGATTTGCCATTGGTAAATAAACGGCCTGAACTTGATCGTCTTCCAACAATGTTTCCGGATTGTCATATGTGTTTATGCCGGTAGAATCAATTGCGTATTTTTTTAAAATTTCGGCAGCGGCGCCTGGCCGGCGACTGGCGACACCAATTAACTGAGCATTTGCCGCTTGCTGAATGGCCGGTAATAATCGTTCATTAATCCGCGCAGCGCCTAAAATGCCCCAGCGTAGTTTAGTTTGGCTTTTCATGATTATTCCTGTTATAAGAAAAAAATTCTAATCTAAGTTTTAACCCTCAATTCGGCTTGCCGCAATAAATTAATCAAAATCCCCCGGTTTGTTTACAGACGGACAATCAATGCTGATCCGTTGCGGATTTTCTTCCAGCTTTAGTGCTGTCAGCTGCCCACCCCACAGGCATCCGGTATCGATTGAATAACAATTATGTGCTTGATAAAACCCCAATGTCGACCAATGCCCGAAAATAATACGCATATCGGTACTCTTGCGGCCTGGCGCCGCGAACCAGGGCAACAAATAATCCGGCTGGGTTCCCGGCGCACCTTTTTGTGAAAAATCCAGCAGACCTTCTTTTGTACAATACCGCATACGGGTAAAACAGTTTATTGCAAATCGCAAACGGTCGGATTTAGACATATCTTCAGCCCAAACATTAGGCTTATTTCCATACATTGACCTAAAAAATCTTATGTAATCGTGTCCTTGCATTGCTTCTTCTGTTTCAAGAGCCATTTGCCTGGTCAGGGAAAAATCCCATTGCGGCGGCAAGCCGGCATGCAGCATGCAAAAATCATCATTAAAATAAAACAGCCGCTGATGTCTTAACCAGTGTATTAGTTCGTCACAATCCGGTGCTTTTAATATGGTGTTAAGCGTATCTTTTTTACCGGCTTTTCCCAAAGAAATAACTGTAGCAATCAAATGCAGATCGTGATTACCCAGAACGGTAATGGCGGCTTGCCCCAGTCCTTTAACAAAACGCAAAGTTTCTAAAGATTTTGGACCGCGGTTAACCAGATCGCCAACAAACCAGAGTTGATCAAGAGCGGGATCAAATTCCAGCTTATCCAAAAGACGATTCAATTCATCATAGCAGCCCTGAATATCTCCGATTGCGTAAATCGCCATCAGTGTAGTGTTCTAGGAATGGATAAAGTAAATTTAGGGATAAAAGCCTTAAAATTTTCTCCGCTATCTGACAACATTTGATATTTACCCTGCATCACTCCCACCGGAGTTTCAATCATGGCGGCGCTGGTATAACGAAACGAATCGCCGGGATTCAAATAAGGATGCTCACCAACCACGCCTTCTCCGCTTACTTCCTGGATTTTGCCATTTGCATCGGTTATCAGCCAGTGTCTGGTCAATAATCTGGCCGCAATCGACCCTACGTTTGTGATAGTAATAGTGTATGCAAAAACGTAGCGATTCTGTTCCGGAGAAGACTGCGACTCTATGTAATATGGAGTGGCCTCAACTAAAATTTTATTTTTTCCGCTCATTGATAGATCATGTGAAACATAATATGGTTATTTCATCGCAACTTATAAATAAACGCAAGAATCCAAACTCATGAAAATACAAAATGTGCTATTCGCACTGTTTTTAAATACTATAAGTTACACCTTAGCAGCTGAAGATGGCAAAGATTTATTTGCCGCCGCCGCTAATGGCAATGTTGAGCGAGTCGAGGCGCTACTTGCTCAGGGTATGGATGTTAACTCAAAAATTGGTCAGGATAGAACTATTCTTATGGCCGCCTGTTTCAAAGGCAATCTACGTATCGTTAAAACCTTACTTGGCTACGGAGCAGACGTAAATTTATCCGATAAATTCGGTTCCACTGCCTTGAGCGATGCGGTGCAATTCGGCAATGCCGAAATCGTTAAAGTTTTAATTGCCGCCGGCGCCAATGTCAATGCTGCGGATGCACAAAACCAAAAAATTATCGACAAAGCCAAAAAGCTTGGTCATGATGACATCGTTAAATTACTTGAAGCTGCCGGAGCGAAAGCGACTGAACCTCCAAAAGAAGAAAAGCCGGATGAAGAGACAAAACCTGCAGAAGAAAACACTGAAGAGAAAAAACAATAACTAAATATGGTCGAACAATCAAAACCTTTACATATACATATTCTAGGAATATGCGGAACTTTTATGGGCGGATTAGCCTTAATAGCCCGGGAATTCGGCTATTCCGTCAGTGGATCGGATCAGCACGTTTATCCGCCAATGAGCACTCAGCTGGAACAACAAAATATCAAGTTATTTGATGGATATAAAGCCGAGAATCTTGACTGCAATCCCGACTTAGTGGTGATTGGAAATGCGCTTTCGCGCGGCAATCCGGAAGTTGAAGCAGTATTGAATCGTGGCCTGCCCTACACTTCCGGCCCGCAATGGCTAGCTGAACATGTTTTGCAAAACCGCTGGGTATTAGCGGTCTCCGGCACCCATGGCAAAACCACAACCTCAAGCATGTTAAGCTGGATACTTGATTTTAATGGTTTGCATCCAGGGTTTCTGATTGGCGGTATCCCGTTAAATTTTGGGATTTCCGCTCGATTGGGCAAATCCGATTTTTTTGTTATTGAAGCCGATGAGTATGATTGCGCCTTCTTTGACAAACGTTCAAAATTTGTACACTATCGGCCACGAACTGCTGTCCTCAATAATCTGGAATATGACCACGCCGATATTTTTGAAAATCTGGACGCCATTAAAAAGCAGTTTCATCATTTTATTCGTACTATTCCAAGTGAAGGCTTAATTATTTCACCTGCTGGTGAACAGCATGTTAATGAAGTTTTAAATATGGGATGCTGGACGCCAGTTGTCAAAACAGCGATCGATAGTGAGGCGGAATGGCAGGCGAAATTGCTTAAATCTGACGCCAGTCAGTTTGCGGTATTCTTCCAGGGGCAAATCCAGGGCACAGTAGATTGGAAATTAACCGGCCGTCATAATGTGTTAAATGCCCTTTCCGCCATTGTGGCGGCGCGTCATGTCGGTATCCCGGCAAAAGACGCCGTCACAGCCCTTCAAAGTTTTCAAAACGTCAAACGCCGCATGGAAACAATAATCTGCCGTCATGGAGTCACCGTCTATGATGATTTTGCCCACCATCCAACTGCGATTAAAACTACTCTGGACGGTTTGCGGCAACAGGTAGGTCAAGAAAAAATTCTGGTCATCGTCGAACCTCGCTCCAACACCATGCGTTTAGGCGTACACACTCAATCGCTTGCAGAATCCATGTCTCAAGCCGATAAGGCTATTGTTTATCAACCTGAAAACCTGGGCTGGGATTTAAGTCAATTGCTGCAATATGACAAAAATATAGTGATATGCAATAGTCTGGAAGCAATTATCGACACGATAAAAGCTGAAGCTGGAGGGGTTTGCCATGTCTTATTAATGAGCAATGGCAGTTTCGGTGGCATTTATAACCGCTTAAAATTGGAATTATAAACCTTTGCAATTTCCGGTATAACAACACAAATTAACTAAAATTTTGTTGTTATACCAGGCCTATTTGTTTGATTAATAACGGATATACCAAAACATTTAATATTTATTTCATGGTGGAAATATAAGTAGCAACTGCCGTGATTTCCTGTTCCGTCATTTTGGTTGCTATCATATGCATCATATTCTCCGTACTTTTACTGCGGGCGCCGGTTTTAAAATCATTGAGGGTTTTTATCAAATAATCCGCATGTTGAGAATGTAACGAAGGAAACGACGCCGGTTTATTGCCTTCTCCAAATGGGCCATGGCAAGCAATACAGGCTGAAACCGCCGTTGACAAATTGCCGTTACGGTACAAATTTCCGCCTTGGGCCAAAAGACTGTCCAGTTCTGCTTTTTTCTGTTGTTCGGTTTTAGGAGCTGCATCATCATCGTCATCACTGATAGGCAAAGCAGGAGCCGAGCTCGGAGTAATTTTATGCGCTGCATAATATTCAGCGATTTCTGCAATGCTTTGTTCATCAAGACCTGCAGCCAGCGGCGCCATCATAGGCGAGATTCTGGCGCCGCTTTTGAAAGCTTGTAATTGTTTGACTAGATAGCCTTTATGCTGTCCTGCCAATTTAGGAAAACCAGGCATCATGCTATTACCATCTTCTCCATGACAGCCGGAACAGGTTGCAATCTTAGCTTTAATATTATCGCCCTGAGCATGCACCACACTTGAACAAAATGCCAAAGCAAGTGAAATGGAAACGGTCAGCAGTGTTGTTGTCATTATTGGCCCTGTAAATAAATAATCGTTCTTAGCAGTTTGAATAGCTCTCAAACGCTATAATGGTGAGGATTTTAACCGATTTATTATGACTAAGCGAGATAGAGATGAATCCAGTGTATCATCAGGCAAAATTCATCAATAGCGCGCCAAGGCTTAAAGATGCTCCCCCCGACCAAGGCATGGAGATTGCATTTGCCGGCCGCTCCAATGCAGGAAAATCCAGCGCTATTAACACCCTGGTGCAACAAAACGCCCTAGCGCGAGTAAGTAAAACTCCCGGACGCACACAGTTATTAAATTTTTTTGCCATTGACGAACAGCGTAAGCTTGTCGACTTACCCGGTTACGGCTATGCCAAAGTTACCGAATCGGTTAGAAAGGACTGGCAAGCCATGATGGAATCCTATTTAAATCACCGTCAGGCCTTGTGTGGCATTGTTTTGGTAATGGACATTCGTCATCCGCTGACTGAATTCGATTGGCAATTGCTAACATGGTGCGAACAGGCAAAATTGCCGGTGCACATTCTGCTGACTAAATCGGACAAACTTAATTATGGTGCGGCCAAAAATACTTTGCTAAGCGTGCAAAAAGAATTAGGCCAACTGAGTGTAGCCATAACACTACAATTATTTTCCTCTCTAAAAAAGACCGGCATTGACGACATACATCAATTGCTTGACGAGTGGTTTAAACTGGATGCCGCCAAAGCTTAAGG
>CAVUMJ010000187.1:0-8872 GCA_963741375.1 uncultured Pseudomonadota bacterium | reverse complement strand
ATTATTTAAGCGAATTTGCAAATCCGCCAAAGGGAAGCCCTAGGCGGTTCACTACTGAAGATACTAAAGTTCTTTCTTATGTATTTTATTATTGGGAAGATGATCCAGACTTGGAGTATATATTTTGCGGTCTTAATTGCGGTTATCATAATGAAGAGATTTTCGAGGAATTAAAAATTTCAGTCACAAAAATATTCCAAGATGATCTTCCAGAAAATCTTGACGAAACATGGCGTCATGGTCGCTTATTTACGGGGCAAGAAGATCTTTTTACTCTTGCTGATTCATTCAAGCTTGCAGGTGACAAACTTGTTGATATAGCTTTATCCGAGGATAATGTATTTGATCTTTTTTACCCTATAGCATACAACTATAGACACAGTATTGAATTATATTTAAAAACTGTATTACCGAAACCAATATCTCGAAAAGGAGATAAAACGGGTCATAATTTAAATGTGCTGCTTGAAAAACTTAATAAATTTGTTCTTACCCGTCACAATACTGTCGTTCCAGATGATTTTAAAAATATAATTAAAGAATTCCATTCCATTGATGAGGGTTCGACAACCTTTAGATACGCAGAAGAATTCAAAGGAGAGTTTTGGAGTGATGCTACTCTTCTAAAGAATAGAATGAACTGGCTAGCAAAATCGTTTTCCAGAATAAAATGGGCGAATTATAAATAAACCTAATCGGAGATTAAATTTCTTATTCACAATTTCTGTCAACAGAATTTTGAAAATGCGGCTCATGCCGCGTTTTTTGTGTCACTTATAGCCATATCTAAATTTCGTCCAAGAACGAAAACCATGCACTCATGGTTTAGAAAAGTACCGCCATAGCTAACCAAAATTTGTTGAGCATTGTTGGTAATCAAACACTTGAACGTCAGCAATAAATTTATCACTTGACGTTAACCTTTAATTTCTGACTGTCTCTTGATGGCCGACTACCGACGGTCAACACTCAGGTTTCAATTGCAAATAACCCTGCAGCAAATTCAACCCCTGCCGGTTCAATCACGCCTCATCCACTCAGAAAATAATCACGGTTTGCAATATGGATTTGTTGCGCAATAGCAGCTTTAAAGTATCGAAGTGATTAGCTAAGCTGTAGTATCATAAGAGGAGTATGATTAATTTTGGAGTTAAAAATGTCGTTAACTGTTGATGACGTTAAAAAGATCGCTCATCTTGCCCGGCTGGGCATTGCAGAGCAGGATATAGACAGCTATGCAAGTGATTTGTCCGGCGTGCTGGATCTGATGCATCAAATGGCCGGACTGGACACCGCAGGTGTTAGACCTATGGCGCATCCTTTGGATCAAGTTCAGCGATTAAGAGAGGATGTCGTTGGAGAAATTGATCAACGTCAACTGTTTCAAGCCATTGCGCCTCAAACTGAAGCCGGATTGTATCTGGTTCCTAAAGTGATTGAATAATAAAGATTATGCATAATAAAACTCTGATTGAATTGGCGGCAGGGCTGCGCAGCAAGCAATTTTCCAGTGTTGAGCTGACCCGGTTTTTTTTGGATCGTATTAAAGGTTTTCCTAAGCTTAACGCTTATATCACCCTCTCGGAACAAACCGCCTTGGAGCAAGCCGCCCAAGCTGACCAGGTTATTGCAAATGGCGGCGGAGAGCCGCTTTGCGGCATTCCAATCGGTCACAAGGATATTTTTTGCACCAAAGGCATTAAAACCAGTTGCGGTTCCAAGATGCTGGATAATTTTATTGCCCCTTATGACGCCACCGTGGTGGAAAAATTTTATCAGGCCGGCGCCGTTACGCTGGGTAAACTCAACATGGACGAATTTGCCATGGGTTCATCCAATGAAACCAGTTTTTATGGCGCGGTGCTGAATCCGTGGGATCAGCAGTGCGTTCCCGGCGGTTCTTCCGGTGGTTCCGCAGCTGCTATCGCCGCCAGAATTACCCCGGCTGTCACCGGCACTGATACCGGCGGCTCCATACGCCAGCCTGCCGCATATTGCGGGATCAGCGGATTAAAACCGACTTATGGACGGGTTTCCCGGTATGGCATGATTGCGTATGCCTCCAGTTTGGATCAAGGCGGCCCCATGGCCGGATCAGCGGAAGAATTGGCCGTTTTGCTGCAAGTCATGTCCGGTTTCGACGTCAAGGATTCAACCAGTGTGGATACGGCCGTACCGAATTTCAGCGCAGGTTTAAACGATAGTTTGCAAGGGCTGAAGATTGGTCTTCCCAAACAGTTTTTCAGTGCCGATCTGGATAGCGGTATTGCCGGCATTATTCATCAGGCAATCGGCGAATATCAAAAACTGGGCGCGGTTGTTCGTGAAGTTTCCATGCCGAATTTGAATCTGGCTATTCCTGCCTACTATGTGATTGCATCTGCGGAATGTTCCTCCAACTTGTCCCGGTTTGATGGCGTACGTTTCGGTTATCGCTGTCAGAATCCGGAAAATTTAACCGATCTGTATACGCGTTCGCGTGGCGAAGCGTTTGGCGAAGAAGTCAAAAGGCGGATTTTAATGGGAACTTATGCCTTATCCGCCGGCTACTACGATGCTTATTATTTAAAGGCTCAGCAGGTCCGCCGCCTAATCAGCGAGGATTTTAAAAACGCCTTGTCTGAAGTCGATGTGTTAATGGGGCCGGTAACGCCTGATACTGCATTTAAATTAGGTGAGAAATCAGGCGATCCTGTGCAAATGTATCTTTCCGATATTTATACCATCGCCATTAATTTGGCAGGTTTGCCAGCTATATCCATACCGGCAGGGTTTCTGAATGCTAAACCCATCGGGCTGCAAGTAATTGGCAACTTTTTTGGAGAAGACAAACTTTTGAATGTGGCTCATCGTTTTCAGCAAGCCACGGATTTTCACAAGCAAGCGCCCAAAGGTTTTGAATAGTTTGATAAATTCGGCAATGTGAATCATTTTAACGCTTGAACACCTGAATTAATCAATCGATATAGCAAATTCAATTCCTTTATGGCAATAGGAACTTAATAATGAACTCAAAATGGGAAGTTGTAATCGGCCTGGAAATTCATACCCAGCTTGCCACCAAATCAAAAATTTTTTCTGCTGCGGCCACTGCCTACGGTGCAGAGCCGAATAGTCAGGCCTGCGCAGTAGATTTAGGCTTGCCCGGAGTTTTGCCGGTATTAAACAAGGAAGCGGTGCGGATGGCCGTGACGTTCGGTTTGGCTATTGATGCAAAAATTGCAGACTATTCGGTTTTTGCCCGTAAAAATTATTTTTATCCGGATTTGCCCAAAGGCTATCAAATCAGCCAGTTTGAATTGCCAATTGTGGGCAACGGCCATTTGCAAATAGAGGTGGATGGCGTCAAAAAACGCATTGGCATTACCCGCGCGCATCTTGAAGAAGATGCCGGTAAATCCTTGCATGAGGATTTTCATGGCTTGACCGGCATTGATTTAAACCGGGCCGGCACGCCATTGCTGGAAATCGTTTCCGAGCCGGATATGCGTTCGGCCCGCGAGGCAGTGGCATATATGCGCAAAATTCATGATTTGGTGCGTTATCTTGAAATTTGTGACGGGAATATGCAGGAGGGATCGTTTCGCTGCGACGCCAATGTTTCGATCAGACCCAAAGGCCAGGCTGAATTTGGCACGCGTACCGAAATCAAAAATATCAACTCTTTCAAGTTTGTGGAAAAAGCCATTAATTACGAAATTGAACGGCATGCGGAAATTTTGGAAAGTGGCGGCAAAATTGTTCAGGAAACCCGTCTTTATGATGCCGACAAAGACGAAACCCGCTCCATGCGTAGTAAGGAAGAGGCCAATGATTACCGCTACTTCCCCGATCCGGATTTGCTGCCGGTTTATATTGAAACATCGCTAAAAGATCAAATTAAAGCCGAGTTGCCGGAATTGCCTGAGGCCAAAAAAAACCGTTTTGTGGAACAATACGGATTGGATGAAGAGACTGCTTCAACATTAACTTCATCCCGTGATTTGGCAAATTATTTTGAATCGCTGGTTGAATCGTCGGCTGTTGAAGCAAAAATATGCAGCAACTGGGTGACGGGAGATGTGCTTGGCGCTTTGAACAGGGCAGGGCTGGAAATTAGCCAGACTCCGGTAGACAGTTTCCGCTTGGCCGGATTATTAAAACGCATTGCCGATAATACGATCTCCGGCAAAATGGCTAAACAAGTTTTTGAGAAGATGTGGAATAGCGACTCGTCTGCCGATCAAATCATTGCAGAAGAGGGTTTGGTGCAAATATCCGATCTTGGCGCTATTGCGGCTATTATTGACGAGATCATAGCCAAAAATCCCGGTCAGGTGGAACAATATTTAAGCGGCAAGGATAAGGTTTTCGGTTTTTTTGTCGGTCAGGTGATGAAAGAAACTCAAGGCAAGGCAAATCCGGCGGAAGTAAATAAAATGTTGATTGAGAAATTAACTCAAAAATAATCTTGATGACCTAGAACCTTCGGCCGAACGTCTGAAACCTGAAATATTCGGCCGTCCCAATCCAACACCGGCAAGCACTTTTGTTTCGTGTTGCTGAAGCCTACACGTCATCAGGAAAATAATCGATTGAACTTTTAGTTGGATTGACTAGTCCCAGAAGCTTAATAATTTCCTGAAACCAGTGAAATTGTCCGATGAAATTGCAAAAGTATCGATATTTGGATTTTTTTATATGGAAGTGATCAATAAACCCATAATTTATGAATTATACTTGCTACGGGTATGATTACTGTTGATGATGAATATAATGGCTGTCATGAATAAGAGTTAGATTAATTCATTTATTTGGCATGCCAAAACAACTTTTGGTTTTATCAGTGAATTTTCACTGGATTCATGGAATTTAACAATGTCGCATTTATTGCCTTTTCAAATTGAAAACTTTTCAGCCTACTATTATGCTTTACAAAGAGTTGGGATAGATCCGGGATTTATTATGTATACCAATCACCATGCCAGTGATGATTTGCCTGCCGCTAGACTGATGGCGACTAATCAGATTGGCGCTGCGCAAAATTATATTACCTCGCCGACAGACGAATCTTTCAGGCGCTTGGTTGAGTTAGGCGTGTTGCTTGATACTGAATGGGACAGAGAAACTCAGCATTGGGAAATTATTTCTTTTCAGGGCTGGGAGGCGCTACATCAAGCTTTCAGCCGTCTTCACGCCAAATCCCAGCAATCACTCAAGGATTTAACAGGGGGTTCGGAGTTGGAGTTAACCGAATTATTTTAAAGGTATTTTATTTAAATTTTCCATGTTACTGAGCAGCGGTCAACAAAGCCATTATAGTAAGAAATCTTCGGCTTTACGGTTTATTGACTTGGCAACGGAGATGTTAAGTTTCGCTATTTCATTTAGCATAATATGGTTGACAATCTCAACCGCAACCCACGGATACCATGCCATTATTTTCTTACAAAGTCATCAATAGCCAGGGAATGGTTGAAGAAGGCGTGCGTGAAGCCGTAGACCAACAGGCATTGCTTCAGGAGTTGCAGAGTCAAGGTTTTATACCGATTCGTTTGCAATTAAACAAAGATAAAACTTTTTTGGGTTTTAAACAGAACGCTGGCGGAGTTCGGTTGTCCCAAAAAGAAATTGGCATGTTCACCAACGAATTGGCAACCTTGCTGGAGTCCGGGTTACCGCTGGACAGATCTTTGACTATTTTAATGCAATTAACTGAAGAAAATATCAAAGTTAATAAACTGGTGGCCGATGTGCTCGAAAAAGTTAAGGCCGGTAAGTCCTTGGCTGATGCATTGGAAAGTAAATCCGGCGTGTTTTCAAAGTTTTATTTGAATATGATCAGAGCCGGAGAAATGGGCGGGAATCTTGGCAGCGTATTGCAGCGTTTGGGCGAATATATGGAGCGGTCCCTTGAATTAAAAGATACCGTCAGCACTGCGATGATTTATCCGGCAATTCTTTTGATTATGTCACTGGCCTCCCTTTTCGTGATGCTGACTTTTGTGGTGCCTCAATTCAAGGAAATGTTTGATAGCGCAGGCAAGTCATTGCCTGTTCCGACTCAAATTGTGGTTGGTCTGGCTGAGTTTTTGCAAAGCTACTGGTGGATATTGTTTTTGATGACTGTCACTGCTACTCAGTACATGCGGACACAACTTGCCGACCCGGTTAGAAGAAAGGTTTGGGATGGACGTTTTTTAAAAATGCCGTTGTTTGGCGAGATCATTCTGAATATGGAAGTCGCCAATTTTAGCCGCACTTTTGGCACCTTGCTGGGTAATGGCGTTTCAATGATTAATTCCTTGACCATCGTTCGCGAGACTGTAGGCAATCTGGTTCTGTCAGACTATCTGGATAAAACAGAGCTGCAATTGAAAGAAGGCCGAACCATTTCAGAAGCGCTTTCCAAAGAGGAATTATTTCCGAAACTGGCGGTGCAAATGATCAAAATGGGCGAAGAAACCGGCCGTCTGGAAGAGATGTTGATGCGGGTAGCGGTGATCTATGATAAACAATTAAAAACGACGATTCAGCGCATGCTGGCTTTGTTGGAACCCATTTTGATTATTTCTCTGGGTTTAATGATAGGCGGCATTATCGTTTCAATATTGTTGGCCATTTTAAGTGTTAATGATTTAGCTGTTTAATAATAAGAGGAAAATACATGAAACATATGGTACGCCGCTCAAGCGGTTTTACATTGCTTGAACTTTTGGTTGTTTTAGGGATTATCGCCATGCTGGCCGGGATTGTCGGTCCGCAGGTTATGAAGCATATGGGAGCATCAAAAACCAAGGCAGCCAAGGTGCAGATTGAAGATTTAGCTTCTTCGCTGGACATGTATAAATTGGATGAGGGCCGTTACCCAACCCAGCAGCAAGGTTTGTCGGCGCTGATAGAAAAACCGTCAGACTCCAGACATTGGAATGGGCCTTATTTGCGTAAGGAAAAAATTCCTCAAGATCCCTGGAATCAGGATTATCACTATGTTTACCCCGGTCAGCATGGAAAATTTGATATATATAGCCTGGGTGCGGATGAAAAAGAAGGCGGAGAAGGTGAAGATCAGGATGTTAACAGTTGGGAATAATCAAGCATGATCAACATAAAGCTTGTCCAGGGTTTTACCTTGGTCGAGATGATTATTGTGTTGGTGATCAGCGTTCTGGGTTTTGCAGTTCTTGGCGGCAACATCTCATCAGGCAACCAAACCACCAAAATACAAACCGTTGCTAATGATATTGCCTCGGCTCTGCATTACGCCCAGGGCGAGGCTTTGCTAACCCATATTCCGGTCAGCGTGGCAATAAATCTGGATGAAAATACTTACCGCATTAGCAATGTCCAGAAGGTGTACAAGATTAATCCCGAGATTGAAGTATCGCTGGTGGTGGCTTCTGATGAAGTAGTTGGCGGCGAGGGGCAAATCCGTTTTTTTGAGGATGGTTCATCAACAGGCGGGCGGATAACCTTAGAATGGGGAAACCAGTTAAGACGCCTTGATGTTAATTGGATAACCGGTGAAGTCACTATCAAAGATGTTGCGGCATAAAGGCTTTTCCTTGCTTGAAATTTTAGTCGCTTTTTCCATTATGGCTGTCGCTATTACTATTGTCCTGAGAATTTTTAGTTCAGGATTGACTAATGCCGCTCTTACTGAGGAATATTGTATTGGCGTTCAAATAGCCGAATCATTAATGGCTAGCACTGGTGTGGTAACATCTCTGCAGCCTGGCGAGACATCTGGCTCGGTGGGTGACAAATATGACTGGCTGGTGGTGATCAAAGCTGTGACTCAAAGTAGTGCCGGTAATCAATCCGGGAATGATGCACCGCCTAACATGTTTTCTGTGAATGTAAGAGTTTTCTGGGGAGACGAAGGCCGTGAGCAAAGATCAATCGAGTTAGAGTCTTTAAAGTTTTTATAGGAATTTAGCTGATGATGGCCGGCCGACGCGTAAACGGATTTACTTTAATAGAAATGCTGATAGCCATGACCTTGCTGGGTGTTTTAGTGGTATTGCTGTTTAGTAGCATGAGAATTGCTGCTGAAACCTGGAATGCCGGCCAGGCAAAAATGATTCAGACCAATAAAAAGGCGATAGTGTATCAATTTTTCAAAAGTCATTTGTCTTCAGCTCAATCAGTGTTATCTATTGATTCATCCGACGAAGAAAATGGGCAATTGCCAAGTGTGGAGTTCGTCGGCCATCCGGCATCGCTCAGGTTTGTTGCCGGGTTGCCTATCAGTAGCGCCCGTAAAGGATTGCAGATATTTACAGTGGCTATGGATAGCAATTCCGCCAAGATTATGGTTTCGTTAACCCCTTATGTGCAAATGGGTGCGAATCAAACAGATGTAGAAGCGATTTTGGACCATGTCAAATCTTTTTCTTTTTCCTATTTCGGTATGCAGGACCCTAGCAATGGCGTAACAGGCTGGACTGAAAATTGGGGGCCAACAGATCATTTACCGGCTCTGGTCAAGATTAGAATTCAGCTTGATGATGGCAGTTTTTGGCCGGATATGCTGATTCCGGTAAAAATTAACGGTCAACTGCTTGGCCCGATGGCTCCCTCTGGAAATAGTAATTAAGCCACTATCTTAAAAATATTTGCTAAATGACAGATAACTCAACGATTATTCCTTCTATACTTATCTTCTAGAACTTGCTTGAGATGGAGAAATTGATAAGGATTAGTTCATACCGCATTTATCATTTCATGCATGTTTGAAAATTAATACAGTTTAATGATGAAGTTGATTCAAGAATCATTTTTGATGTTTAACGAATTGCAAATACAGGCTGATATATTTGAATTTGGTTGGACAGTTGGTTATGCAGGTAACTGATCAATAAATTTTTTTTACCTAACCGTTTGCTTGACG
>CAVUMJ010000186.1:0-8994 GCA_963741375.1 uncultured Pseudomonadota bacterium | reverse complement strand
AACGTCTACTTTAAAAAAGTAGATTACGTATTGCTGAAGAACTACTCACAAAAACGATCATAACCGCAGCATTGCTTTTAAAGTGATAGAACCGTTGCTGGCTTTACCAATTGAGTTCCACATTCTGCAAAATGAAATTAGGCCTGATGAAGTGGCTTTTCTGTCAGACATTGATAATCTATATTTCCATCAGGATCAGTTAAATGATTTTTCAGATACCGCCGCCTTGGCGAATGAAATGGATTTGGTTATTTCCGTAGACACATCAATCGCACATCTGGCAGGCGCTTTAGCTAAACAACTGTGGATATTATTGCCATATGTTCCGGATTACCGGTGGTTATTGGATAGAACCGACTGTCCATGGTATCCGACTGCGACTTTGTTCAGACAGCCCGCAATTGGCGATTGGGCCGGCGTGATGACTGAAGTAAAGAACAAACTGAAAACTTTGGCAGTTTGAAGCGAAATACGCCGGATGATATCAAAGGCCACATGCAGAAATACGGTTAGCGCTTATTGACCCCGCATGGATTGCGACTTATTAAGCGTTACTGGAATGCAGAAAACCAAGCTATTGTTAGAAGTATCCTTAATTTTCATGTTAAAATGGTTGTTTTAAATTAAGGGTTTTAAATTATGTCAAAAGAAGATCAAATTGAAATGGATGGAAAAGTCATAGATACCTTGCCGAACACCATGTTTCGTGTTGAATTGGAAAACGGTCACATTGTAACTGCGCATATCTCCGGCAAAATGCGTAAACATTACATTCGGATTCTAACAGGTGATAAAGTTAGAGTTGAAATGACGCCATATGATTTAACCAAAGGCCGTATTACTTTCCGTAATCGTTAGGCCTTATTCAAATCAAGGTGTCACAAAACCCAACTAAACCACCTGCTTTAATTCCGAAAATGGCGTTTGTTCGTTTTCAATCGAGAATGCCAAAGCATCGTTTTCAACAGATACTTTCACATGTCCGCCATTTGCCAGACGGCCAAATAGCAAGTCTTCGGCCAACGGTTTTTTAATTTTTTCCTGTATCAAACGAGCCATTGGCCTTGCGCCCATTTTTTCATCATACCCATGCTCAGCCAGCCATATTCTGGCATCGGTATCCAGGCTTAATATGACATTTTTGTTAGCCAGCACAGCTTCAAGTTCAAAAATAAATTTATCAACCACGCTGCCAACCACACTTAAATCCAGAGATTTAAACTGCACTATAGTGTCCAGCCGATTTCTGAATTCCGGTGAAAAAACCCGCTCTAACACTTTCATGCTATCTGTAGCATGATTTTGTTCGGTAAAACCTATGGAAGCACGGCTACCTTCTTCTGCGCCGGCATTGGTGGTCATAATCAGCACAACATTTCTGAAATCCGCCTTGCGGCCATTATTATCAGTTAAAGTTCCGTGATCCATAACCTGCAGAAGCAAGTTAAACACGTCAGGATGGGCTTTTTCCAGCTCATCAAGCAATAGCACGGCATGCGGATGCTTGGTGACGGCTTCTGTCAACAAACCACCCTGATCGAAGCCGACATAACCCGGAGGCGCGCCGATCAAACGTGACACAGTGTGACGTTCCATGTATTCAGACATATCAAAACGAATGAACTCAATGCCGAGTACTTTTGCCAACTGACGGCTGACTTCGGTTTTACCAACACCGGTAGGGCCTGCAAATAAAAAAGAACCGATGGTTTTGGAAGTATCGCGCAAGCCTGCCCGAGACAGTTTAATCGCTGAAGACAATTCCGAAATGGCTTCATCCTGACCGAAAACCAGCATTTTTAGATTTTTTTCCAAACTTGCCAGCTTGTCCTTATCGTTAGAAGACACCGATTGAGCCGGTACTCTGGCAATTTTGGCGACTATTTCTTCGATTTCAGCGCTATCAATAATGCCTTTACGCTCATTTTCAGCAAATAAACGCTGTCTTGCTCCGGCTTCATCAATAATATCAATAGCTTTATCAGGCAAATGCCGGTCCGTTATGTAACGGGCGGATAACTCAACCGCCAGTCTTAATGCTTCTGCGGTGTACTTCAGACCATGGTGTTCCTCAAAGCGGGATTTAAGACCTTTAAGAATTAAAACCGTATCTTCAATTGATGGTTCTATGACGTCTATTTTTTGGAAACGCCGGGCCAGTGCATGATCTTTTTCAAAAATACCGCGATATTCCTGATAAGTAGTTGAACCGATACAACGCAATTGCCCTGAAGCCAACACCGGCTTGATTAAATTAGACGCATCCATCACCCCGCCGGAGGCTGAGCCGGCGCCAATAATGGTATGTATTTCATCAATAAATAATATGGCGTTGGTTTGTTTTTTAAGTTGGGCAATTAAGGATTTCAGACGCTTTTCGAAATCGCCGCGATATTTTGTGCCGGCAACCAGCGCCCCCATGTCCAGCGAGTAAATGACATTATTCAGCAAAATGTCCGGGACTTGTTCTTCGACAATACGTTTTGCCAACCCTTCAGCTATAGCAGTTTTGCCAA
The DNA here is from genome assembly GCA_963741375.1 of uncultured Pseudomonadota bacterium. GTDB lineage: Bacteria > Pseudomonadota > Gammaproteobacteria > Methylococcales > Methylomonadaceae > Methylomonas. The sequence continues at coordinate 6,478 of CAVUMJ010000186.1, read as the reverse complement.
CTCCGGCCTCGCCAACCAGTAAAGGATTATTTTTACGTCTGCGGCATAGCACTTGTATGGTTCTTTCCACTTCAAGTTCGCGTCCGATTAAAGGATCGATATTACCTTTTAAAGCTTCCTCATTCAGATTGGTGGCATATTTTTCAAGCGGACTGGACATGCTTTCGCCACTTGATCTGTCGCTGTCCGCATCTTCACCGGCATCCTTTCTTTGTTGCTGATCAATTTTAGAAACCCCGTGAGCAAGATAATTAACCACATCCAACCGGGTAATATCCTGTTTGTTAAGCAAATAAACGGCATGGGAATCTTGTTCACTAAACAACGCTACAAACAAATTGGCGCCTGTGACTTCTTTTTTGTCAGAGGCTTGCACATGAAAAACTGCACGTTGCAATACTCTCTGAAAACCGAGAGTCGGTTGCGTCTCTCTTTGCATGCCTTCCGGAATCAATGAAATGGTTTCATCAATAAACCGGGTTAATTCGCCGCGCAGGGAATTAACATTGCAACCACAAGCAATTAGGATGGGTATGGTTGTGACGTTATCGAGCAAGGCTAAAAGCAGATGCTCAACCGTAATAAATTCATGCCTTTTGGCGTGAGCACTAGTAAAAGCGGTATTTAAAGTGATCTCAAGTTCTTTGCTCAGCATGGCTTTCCTCTCACGCTTCTTCCATTGCGCACATCAACGGATGATGATGCTCTCTGGAATATTCATTAACAATATGCACCTTGGTTTCGGCCACATCTTTGGTGTAGGTGCCGCACACCCCAACGCCCTGTGTGTGCACTTGCAGCATCACATGCGTTGCTTTCTCCTGACTCATGCCAAAAAAAATAGTCAGTATCTCTACAACAAAATCCATTGGGGTAAAATCGTCGTTCAACAATATTACCTTATAAAGCGGAGGCTTTTTGAGTTGCGGTTTACTTTCCTGCAACACAGTTGAGCTATCTGAATCTTTAAATGGATCAAAATCTGACATAAGTCTTTATCGTAAAATATTAATATCTAAAATAGTGCCATAAACATTAAATTACAATCTTTGCGCACAGAAAAAACATTTCTAGTAAAATGCGCCCCTTTCCAAATTATCCTTAATTCATGACCTGGAAACCTCATGTCACCGTCGCTGCCGTTATTGAAAAGGCTGGCCTATTCTTGCTTGTTGAAGAATCCACTTCAATTGGACAAGTGTACAATCAGCCTGCCGGTCATCTGGAAGCCGGAGAGAGCCTAATAACCGCCGTGAAACGTGAAGTACAAGAAGAAACGGCCTGGCAATTTGAGCCGAAATCTCTTGTAGCTGTCCAGCTTTGGCGTAAAACACCGGAATTTCCAAGTTTCCTGCGCTTTTGTTTCACCGGCGACATTCACTCCCACAATCCTGAACAAGCTCTCGATGAAGGCATATTAAACACACATTGGTTAAGCTATGCAGATATTGTTACCAGATCAGACAGTTTACGTAGCCCATTAGTTCTATTAACAATAGACCAATATCTCAAAGGTGACCATTATCCTTTATCGATACTGCATTCATTTCTAGATATAACATGACTAAACATATCATTGTCGGCATGTCTGGCGGTGTTGACTCTTCAGTAACCGCCTTAAAACTATTGGAACAAGGCCATAAAGTAACCGGTTTGTTCATGAAAAACTGGGAAGAAGACGACGGCAGCGAATATTGCACTGCTATTCAGGATCTTGCCGATGCCCAACAAGTATGCGATATCTTGGGAATCGAGCTTAAGACCGTCAACTTCGCCGCAGAATACTGGGATGAGGTATTCGAAGTTTTTCTATCCGAATTTAAAGCAGGAAGAACCCCAAACCCAGACATACTCTGTAATAAACATGTTAAGTTTAAAGCATTCTTGGACTATGCATTAGAAGATTTAGGCGCGGAAAGCATCGCAACCGGGCATTATGCCCGCACCAGCAATTTATCCGGCGAATTCCAATTACTTAAAGGGACGGATCCCGCTAAGGAACAGAGCTATTTTCTATATGCAATGGGCCAAAATGCGCTTGCACATACTCTATTCCCAATTGGAGATTTGCACAAGACCGAAATTCGTGAAATTGCTCAAAAAAACGGATTTGCCAATAGCCGAAAAAAAGACAGCACCGGAATCTGTTTCATCGGCGAGCGTAAATTCAAAGATTTTTTGCAGCGTTATTTGCCCAGTCAGCCTGGAGAAATCAGAACGCCTGAGGGGCAATATATAGGGCAGCATCATGGTTTGATGTTCTATACAATTGGACAACGCCAAGGCTTAGGCATAGGCGGAGTGAAGAATGCTCCCGAAGAACCCTGGTTTGTTCTGGATAAAGATTTAACAAACAATATACTGCTTGTCGGCCAGGGCCACAACCATCCGCTCATGCTGCATAACACTCTGGAAGCCGGTCAACTTGACTGGTGCGGCAAACAAGCCATTTCCGAAACCTTAAAGTGCTCCGCCAAGATACGCTACCGGCAGCCTGATCAGGCATGTCAGCTTATTCCTTTAGCGGATGGACGCATCAAGGTAAGTTTTGAACAACCGCAGCGAGCCATCACCCCAGGTCAATCCGTGGTGTTTTATCAGAGTGAGGTTTGCTTGGGCGGTGGTATTATCGAAACCAAATATAATCAATAAAACATTAGCCATTATTTTTAGGACTGCATAACCATGACGATTACCGCCATTTCACCTATAGACGGCCGTTACGCCGGCAAAGTTAATGAATTACGCCCGATTTTTAGTGAATATGGACTAATCAAATATAGAATTGAAGTTGAAATTCGTTGGCTGCAAGCTTTGGCCGCCGAAGCCGGCATTGTTGAAGTACCGGCCTTGTCTACAACAGCCAATCATTTACTGGACAGCATTCTGCTAAACTTTTCCGAGCAGGATGCGCTTTGCATAAAAGACATAGAAAAAATCACCAATCACGATGTCAAGGCGGTTGAGTATTTTCTTAAAGATAAAATCAAACATAACGGCGAATTGCTGAAAATTAGCGAATTCATTCATTTTGCCTGTACTTCCGAAGATATTAATAACTTGTCATATGCTTTAATGTTAAAAGCAGGCCGCAGCCGGATTTTGTCTGAAATTGACGAATGCATAGCAGCGGTAAAACAATTGGCGGTAAATACCTCCGATCAAGCGATGCTATCCCGCACGCATGGGCAATCCGCTACGCCCACTACCACCGGCAAGGAATTTGCAAATGTGGCTGCCAGGATGCAGCGCCAGCGCTTACAGATAAGCAATGTGGAATTGTTAGGCAAAACCAACGGCGCCGTCGGCAATTATAATGCGCATTGTATTGCCTATCCTGATGTAGATTGGGAACAATTTGCCAGAAACTTTGTACAATCCTTAGGGATAAGCTTTAATCCTTACACCATACAAATCGAACCCCACGATTATATGGCGGAATTATTTCAAGCTTTGTCGCGCTTCAATACTATATTATTGGATCTGAATCGCGACATCTGGACTTATATTTCAATTGGTTATTTCAACCAAAAAACCATTGCCGGTGAAGTTGGCTCATCGACAATGCCGCACAAGGTCAATCCGATTGATTTTGAAAACTCCGAAGGCAATCTGGGAATGGCCAACGCCATTCTGGGATTTTTAAGCGAAAAACTGCCTATCTCGCGATTGCAACGTGATTTGACAGATTCTACGGTATTGCGCAACATCGGTGTGGGCATAGCGCATACCAGCATTGCCATTCAATCCACTTTAAAAGGCATATCCAAACTGGAAATCAATCCGCAAATCATTAATCAGGATTTGGATAACAATTGGGAAGTACTGGCGGAAGCCATTCAGACAGTCATGCGCCGCTATGGCATAGAACAGCCTTATGAAAAACTCAAAGAACTGACTCGCGGACAAAAACTCAGCGCCGTTGAAATCCGCGCTTTTGTGGAAAAATTGGCTATACCTGCTGACGCAAAATCCGAACTGCTGAAACTTACTCCGCACAGCTATATTGGATACGCCGCCAAGTTAGCCAGAGATATTCAATAATATCTTGAGCTTGTAAAAACTGTGCTGAATTTTATCTGGGTATTGCTGTTTCTGGCTGCATTTGCGACTGCGGGTTATAAGCTGCTAATACTGGGTGATCATCAGATATTTTCAGCATTAATGGAAGCTTTGTTCGGTTTATCCAAAACATCCTTCGAGATTGCATTAGGGCTTACCGGGGTATTGAGCTTATGGATGGGGATTATGCGTATCGGCGAACACAGCGGTTTCATCCGGATACTGGCGAAATGCCTCAATCCTTTATTCAGCAGATTAATGCCGGATGTGCCTAAAGATCATCCAGCCTTAGGCGCCATGCTAATGAATATCGCCGCCAACATGCTTGGGCTGGATAATGCCGCAACGCCTATGGGCATAAAGGCAATGCAGGAATTGCAAACTTTGAACACCCGTCCTTCTCAGGCCAGCAATGCGCAGATTTTATTTTTAGTGTTAAACACCTCTGCAATTACCTTGTTTCCGGCCACCATTTTTGCTTACCGGGCACAGTTGGGCGCTGCAAACCCAACAGATGTGTTTATTCCTATCCTGATCTCCACCTATATGGCTACCATGTCCGGATTACTGGCGGTAGCATTTGCCCAAAAAATAAATTTGCTGGACAAGGTCATTTTGGCTTATCTGGGTGGTTTAACGGCTTTGGTTGGCGGGATACTTTGGTATTTTTCCAGTCTTGGACATGCCGAGATGCTCAAACAATCCGCTTTGCTGAGCAATGTAGTTTTGTTCAGTCTGGTGATGGGTTTTATCATAGCCGCCTGCTATCAACGTTTAAACGCCTACGAGTTATTTATAGAAGGCGCCAGAGAAGGATTTCAAACTGCCGTCAACATTATTCCTTATCTGCTGGCTATGCTGGTCGCCTTTGGGGTATTCAGAGCTAGCGGCGCATTGGAAATAGTTTTGAACGCGATTAAAGTCCTGGTGAATTTTTTACAAATTGACAACCGCTTTATCGACGGCCTGCCGACCGCATTAATGAAACCGTTTAGCGGCAGCGGAGCCAGGGCAATGATGATAGACACCATGAAAACACATGGCGCGGATTCTTTTGCCGGTCATCTGGCGTCGGTGGTGCAAGGCAGTACTGAAACCACATTTTATGTGTTGGCGGTCTATTTTGGCTCAGTGGGGATAAATAAAGTCCGGCATGCCGTTGCCTGTGGCATCATAGCCGATTTGGGGGGAATTTTGACGGCGATTTTTGTAACTTACTGGTTTTTTGGGTAAAGAAATGCAAGTACACTTAAAAACACTAGGCTGCCGCCTGAACGAAGCCGAGCTTGAAACCTGGGCGCAAGGATTTCAGGCAGTCGGTCACAGCATTAGCCCAAGTCTGGATAATGCTGAATTAATCGTCATGAATTCCTGTGCAGTCACGGAAGACGCTGTGCGTAAATCCAAACAATTAATTCGGCGTATTCATCGCCAAAACCCCCGAGCTAAACTGGTAGTCAGCGGCTGTTATGCTACCTTAAATGAAAATGAAGTTTCCCAAATCCTGGGTGTCGATTTAGTTGTCAACAATCAGGACAAACACCGTCTGGTGGAAAAATCGCTTGCGGAATTAAATCTGGACAGCATGCCGGTTCTGTCTACGGAACCCGGCACAGTTTCGCTGTTTAGCCGCGGCAGGCAACGCGCTTTTGTCAAGGTTCAGGACGGCTGCCGATACCGTTGTACTTTTTGTATTGTCACCGTGGCCCGTGGAGACGAGAAAAGCCGGTCTTTGCAGGATATCATCGCTGAAATCAACACTTTGCATGCCCAAGGCATACAAGAAGTCATTATTACCGGCGTGCATCTGGGTGGATACGGCTCTGATATTTCGAGCAATTTATTTGAACTGGTTACAACCATTTTAAATAACACCTCTATTCCCAGATTGCGCTTAGGTTCGCTTGAGCCTTGGGAATTACCGGACGATTTTTTTGCATTATTCCAAAACCCCAGGCTGGCCCCGCATCTGCATCTGCCTTTGCAAAGCGGCAGTAATGCCGTGTTAAAAAGGATGGCCAGACGATGTAAAACCGAGGAGTTTGCTGATATTGTCCGGCAGGCGCGGGCAAGCATTCCAAATTTTAATATCACCACGGACATTATTGTCGGCTTTCCAGGCGAAACCGAACAGGAATGGCAAGAAAGCTACGAGTACATCAAAAACATAGGCTTTGGCCATATCCACATTTTTAGCTACTCTCCCCGCCAGGGTACCGCAGCCAATGAATTTCCAAATCAAATCAGTCAGGAAACCAAAAAACAGCGCAGCAAGCAATTACATGAATTAGCCGCAACCATGAAACAGCAGTTCATCTTTAAAAATATAGGCTGTACTGCCGAGGTTTTATGGGAAGGTCAAACAGAATGTCTGGACAATCATAAAACCCGGTTTTTTGGCTATACCCCAAATTAT
>CAVUMJ010000185.1:0-17502 GCA_963741375.1 uncultured Pseudomonadota bacterium | reverse complement strand
ATGGCATTATCACAGAACATGATGTTGTCAGAGCCTTAGCCAGCGGGATTGTGAATCCCAAGATTGCGCAATTCGCCACAACGGGCTTGATATCGATTCATGAAAACGAATCGCTTTTTCAAGCTAAAAATACTATGACCGATCTGAATATTCATCATCTGGGTGTCAACAATCATGCCAATAAACTTATCGGCATGATTAACCTTAACGATGTACTGAATGGTTTGCGGCATAGTTATGTTGAAGAACTGCGGCATTTGTTGGAACAAAGTGAAACCTCTCTGGCTACGTCCAATCAAGAATTGCAATTAGCCTATAAAATCATAGGTTCTTCATTGGAAGGTGTGATAGTCACGGACAAAGATTTACGGATTGAGTTTTGCAATCCGAGTTTTACCGCCATAACCGGTTATGAAGAACATGAAATTATCGGTAAAAAGCCTTCAGTTCTTAGTTCAGGGCGGCATGGCGCAGCTTTTTACGCCAATATGTGGAAGCACATTACCGAGAGCGGTTATTGGCAAGGGGAAATCTGGAACCGCCGCAAAAACGGTGAAATTTACCCGGAATTGCTGACCATTACTGCGATTCATTCTGATCATGGCGGAGAAATCAGCCACTATACCGGCATCTTTAGCGATATTTCTCAAAGCAAGACTGACGAGGAACAGATTAGGCAATTGGCCTTTTACGATCCTTTAACAGGCCTGTCCAACCGCCGGCGTTTCCTGGACCGGCTGGAGCATGAGCTGGCCTTGTCGTTACGCCATAAGACTATTTGCGCTTTACTATATTTTGACCTTGATCATTTCAAAACGATTAACGATACATTAGGCCATTCATTTGGCGATGTGGTTTTGTGTGAAACGGCAAGCCGGTTGATTTCGATTTTGCGCGACACCGACACGGTTGCCAGGCTTGGCGGTGACGAATTTGTAGCGATTATGCCTTGCCTTGGCATGTCAAAAGAAAACGCTGTCAACCAAGCCCAGGATATTGCCGAAAAAATCCAAAAGCAATTAAATATGCCATTTTTGATTGAAGATCAGGAAGTGTTTTTGGCGGCCAGCATAGGTATTACCTTATTTCCGGAAAATATCCATGCCCCTCTGGAGCTGCTTAAACAAGCAGATACAGCCATGTATCGGGCCAAGGAAGAAGGGCGTAATCAAATCCGTTTTTATCAAGACAGTATGCAGGTAGCCGCAAAAATGCGCTTTCTGATTATGGATGGTCTAAGGCAGGCGCTTAATAACGAAAGTTTGTCACTGCATTACCAGCCCCAAATTGATGAATTTGGCAAACTGCTTGGCGCTGAAGCATTGTTGCGCTGGCAACATCCAAAACAAGGCGAGATCTCGCCGGCTCAATTTATACCGGTTGCCGAGGAAAGCAATTTGATTTTACCGATTGGCGACTGGGTGCTCAATGCGGCAATGTCGCAGCTTAAACTATGGAATCAGACAAAATTCCATTTGCCAAAGCTGGCTATCAATATCAGTCCTCGTCAATTCTTTCAAAAGGGTTTTATCGAAAACTTAAGGCTATTGATTGATGGCTATCAGATTAATCCCAAACAAATCATGCTGGAAATCACCGAGGGTTTGCTGTTAAACAATATTGATGAAGCGATTAAGCGCATGACGCTGTTAAAACAAATAGGCTTTAGTTTTTCTGTCGACGATTTCGGCACCGGCTATTCTTCGCTGAGTTATTTGCATAATTTGCCGCTGGATCAATTAAAAATTGATAAATCCTTTATTCAAGGCATTTCAAATGGACAAGGCAAAACGGTTATTGTGGATACCATTATCGGCATGGCAAAACATTTGGGTTTCGGCGTGATTGCAGAAGGTGTCGAGCATCAAGTGGAACTGGATTTCCTTAAAAAAAGTGGTTGTATTCAGTATCAGGGCTATTTGTTCAGCCGGCCCTTGCCTGTGGACGCATTTTTTTCTTTTGCAAGTCAAATTTATCAACATGTTTAAATTTGCTTGCGACACACTTTGGACATAGAGATTAATTATGAATGGCGCTGAGTTATCTGCGAAAGGACGAAACTTTATAAGTTGTGCAAGACAAATTAAGTGCATTTGCCATTCTTTGGTAATGTTGATCTTTTTTGATGACGTAATATAAGGAATGGCTCATGACTCAAAAAGTCATACCTACTCAACGCGAAATTGTCATGCGAAGCGACGATTTTATTGTTTCCAAGACGGATAAAGCCGGCAGGCTAACCTATTGTAATCCGATATTTATTGAATTTTCGGGATATACGGAACGGGAGTTGTTGGGCAAACAGCATAACATTGTCCGGCATCCTGATATGCCGCGTGCGGTATTTTATATGTTATGGGAAACAATAAGTTCCGGCGAAGAGTTTTTCGGTTATGTGAAAAATTTATCCAAGGACGGTTCCTACTATTGGGTTTTTGCCAATGTGACACCCAGCTATAACGTCAAAAACGCCAGTGACGCTCAGGAGATAGTCGGCTATTTTTCAGTGCGGCGTAAACCTGACACTTCAAAATTACAACTGATTCAAAATCTTTATCGTGACATGCTGGCTGCCGAAGATAAAGCTGAGCGGCGCGATAGCATTGCCGCAGGTATCGAAGTATTAAATAAGCTCATTCAACCGACAGGAAAAGACTACCGTGAATTTATCCTTACGCTTTAATAGTCGAAATGCAATGATCTGTTTGCTCATCATATTGAGCTTTTCCAGTGTTGAATCGATTATTTCCGAGGGTCTTGAATGGAAAAATATCGTCCCTGAAGCGCTCAGTTTTCTGATTATTTTTTTGTTTTTCCAAAATGCCAAACAAGAAGCTTACGTTTTAAATTCATTGATTCATTTGGCGGAGCAAATCGAGAATGGCAAGCTTGAATACAGAATTACCCATATTTCCCCAAAAGCTGAACTAGCAAATATTGCCTGGCGTTTTAATAGTGCGCTTGATCAGATTGAAACCTATATGCGCGAGGTCTCGGCGTGTTTTGTAGCCTCGCAACAGAAGCAGTTTTTTCGAAAACCCAATCCGATAGGCTTAAAAGGCGCATTCGCCAATAGTTTAAGACACATCGAAACCTCATTGGCGGTAATGGAACAAAATCATTTGCACAACCTGCGCGAAGCTTTGTTTTCGCAGTTGGGGCAAATGAAAACCGAAAATTTGCTTTCCAGTCTGCAACGTACTCAAAATGATCTATCGACCATTACGGATCAAATGCAGCAAGTTGAAAGGATTTCCAGCTCTACAACAGATATTGCATCAAACAGTAGAGCATGTCTAGGCGCTGTCATTGAAAAATTAACTAGCATTATTCAAAAAATTGAGGTGATGAAAGATTCCTCTATTGAGTTGAGTCAGATCAGTCAGGAAATTACCAATGTGACATCCTTGATTGCCAAAATTGCCGATCAAACCAATTTGCTTGCATTAAATGCGGCAATTGAAGCAGCCCGCGCCGGCGAACATGGGCGCGGATTTTCAGTGGTGGCTGATGAAGTGAGAAAGCTTGCTGAAAACACCAAAACCGCTACCCAAACAATCAATCAAACTATTCGAAAATTTAGCCACGCCACCAATGTTATCGTAGCGGATACCGAAACCATGGCAAATATGACGGATGAGTCAAAAATTGCGATTGCTGAATTTGAACGGAATATTAGCGAAGTGAGTCATATATCTATGGAGACTTATAACAAAGTCTCCTACACTCAAATGGTGGGGGAGATTTCTCTAGCCAAAGTCAATCAAATGATTTATGTGCAACAGGGCTACCGAGCCATGGAAACCGGTGTCGATTCTCCTGCGGCTCAAGCCGTTGCGGTTGGTCATCAGGAAAGTCATTTCGGCCAGTGGCTGCATATTGGTTCAGGCATAAAAGCATACGGACACTTGCCTTCTTATCAGAAAATTATCCAGCCGCATGCATTGTCTCACCAATGTATGCATCATGCCATGCAGCATTTGGCCGAAAATTGGCAAACCTCATCGGATGTACAGTCACGAATTTTGGAAAACTTTAAAATGGTTGAGCAATGCAGTCTTGATATTTCCAGGCATTTGGATTTGATTGTTGCCGAAAAAAATCAGTTTGAAACTTCTGCGTCAACTGAGCAAGGGAAAGTGGATTTGTTTTGAGGGTAATCATACCGGACGCGCCAGGATTGCCTACCTCTTCCTTAATTTTATCGTTTTGATAGAATTGGGAAAAAGGTAAATATTGGGATGGATTCGATTATCAACTTTTTTGAGTTTATCAAAGTTTAACTTTTCCATGTAAAATCCCCAATATCCAATTTTTTCAGATCCGGCGTACTATTAATTGAACCCTATCACTACCGGCACTAACTTAACTTCGCCCAATTCCCGCTTTGTCGGGCTGGCTCCTTATTTACGTCAGAATCTTGCCGGTATCGATTTGCTGCCGATTGCCCAGAGTATCAAAGCTTGTCTGGAAAAATTTCCTGATGACGCCAATCAGTGGTTGAATTTAGCCACAGTGATGTTTTGTCTTGACCACCGCGAAATGGGGCTGGCCATTCAGGCGCAAGCTCTGGAATTGCAGCGTATTTACTATCTTGCCGCAGCTCTGCAACCGGCTAAATTTCGATTACTGCTGATTATGGTGGCCGATGATCTGGCTGGTAATACCCCAATCGACTGTTTACTGGAAAATAGTGATATTGATTTGATTTATTACTATGTGACCGATGGCGATCCGCTCGGGCTGCCTATTCCGGATCATGATGCCCTAATGGTGGCGATGAGTGAGTCCGATCAAAATCTGCAATTGTTGTCGGTTTTATCGGCGGCATTGGCTAAATGGCCCAAACCGGTTATCAATGCTCCCCAAAACATTCCGCAAGCCGAGCGCCGCGCCGCCAGTCTGCTTTTGCAAAACGTTCCGGGTTTATTGATTCCGCAAACTTTCAAAATTTCGCGTGGTGAATTGCTTGAGCTTGCTATAAGCGGCAATATTCCCCAAAATCAATTTCCGGAATGCGTGTTTCCGATTATTCTGCGGCCGGTGGGTTCTCATGCCGGCCGGGGGTTGGAACGTATTAATGCCGCCGGGGAAATCGCAGCCTATCTGGCCGGACAAACGGCCGAAGTTTTTTTTCTGGCAAACTTTATAAACTATAGCAATGCTGACGGTCTGTTTCGTAAATATCGGGTTGCCCTGGTTAATGGCAAGGCTTTTGCCTGCCATATGGCGATTTCGTCGCACTGGATGATCCATTACGTTAATGCCGGCATGTATGAAGATCCTGAAAAACGCCTGGAAGAGGCTGCTTTTATGGAAAATTTTCAGACTTTCGCGCAACATCACCAAGTTGCGTTGGAAGCCATACACCAGCGTAGCGGGCTGGATTATGTTTGCATGGATTGCGCTGAAACCACCGATGGGCAGTTGCTGATCTTTGAAATCGACCATGCCATGATAGTCCATGCCATGGACCCGGTAGCAGCGTTTCCCTACAAGCAGCAACATATCCAAAAGTTGCAGGATGCATTTAGGGAGTATCTGTTTAGTCTGTGAGCCTTAGAGCGGGTTGTAAGAGAAGATCTATCTGTTTCAATAACATAGATAGGCATGATTCATGAGCCTAGACTATGAGAGCTAACTTTAATTGCTTGTCGGCATTTTTAAAATCGTTAAACAACCAAAAATATAGGTAGTGGTTCAGTTTGAATAATGTGAAGATGGTTTTTTGATAGGGATAACAGAAGTTTTGGGAATCGGGACTGTTTGGCCGGGGTTTCGCCGGAAGGGATTCCGGCGCAAAGCATACGAGGATGTACTTGCAGCGTCCCCGGACAAATAGTCGCGGTTTCCAAAACTGGCGGATACCAACCATCAATGTAAATCGTGATAACTGACATTTAATTCAAACTAAACCACTATCAAAGTATAAGATGGCTTGAAGGTTGGCTATTACCGTCAGACCTTGTTCAATATCAATTCCAATACCATTTTGCTGCCGAAATAAGCCAGTAGCAGCAACACAAAACCCACCAGCGTCCATTGAATGGCAATGCTGCCGCGCCAGCCGTAACGCAGTCTGCCCAGCAATAACCCGGAAAAAATGAACCAGGCAAAAATGGAAAGTACGGTTTTATGCACCAGATGCTGGGCAAATAAATCATCAATAAAAATAAAGCCGCTCAGCAGGGATATGCTCAGAAAAACCAAGCCTGTGGTGATCATTTGAAACAGCAATGTCTCCATAGCCTGTAAAGGCGGCAGCGCCTGTATTAGGCGTTTTGGATGATGGCTTCTAAGTTGCTGATCCTGAATGGCAAGTAAAATAGCCTGCAAGGCGGCAATATTCAGCAGGCTAAAGGCAATAATAGAGCTTAAAATATGTATGCTCATTTCCCAGTTATGAGCTGTCAGCGGGTGATTTTTTTCAGGAAACACCATATCCAGGGTCAACAGTATCGAGGCCAGCGGAAAAACCGCTATGCCTAGCGTTTCAACCGGTTTATCAATGGCCGCCAGCAGTAATAACAACGAAATGAACAAGGCTACCAGGGCTGCGGCATTGAAAAAACTGAAATTGAAATCGTGGTGATGTAGAAAAATCAACAGGATGTAAGCCGCGTGCAAGCCAGCCCCAAACCAGGCCAGATACAGGGATTTTTGGTGATTTTGCTGGTCAGCCAATTCCTTTAGCATCAGCAAAGTGGCGCTGGCGTAGCTTAAAACTGAAAATATGCCGACGATCAAAGTATTCATGGTGGAGTTAATTGGGAATAATCAAAATACAAATTAATACCTTATGTTAAACTAAGCAACCGGATTGTTCTAACCGGTTTGTTATCTAAAAACAGCTTGATCCAAATCATTACACAGAAGCCGATATGTTTGAAAATTTAACTGACCGCTTGAGCGGAACCCTAAAAAAACTTAAAGGCCAGGGTCGTTTGACCGAGGCTAACGTAAAAGACGCCATGCGTGAAGTTCGGATTGCCTTGCTGGAAGCCGACGTGGCTTTGCCGGTGGTGACCGAATTCATCGACCATGTCACACAGCGCGCTATGGGACAGGAAGTTCAGAGCAGTTTATCCCCAGGGCAGGCAATGATCAAGGTGGTTCAGGCGGAACTGGTCTCGGTGATGGGTTCGGCTAATGAAGAATTGAATTTGCGGACTCAGCCGCCTGCCATAGTGTTGATGGCAGGTTTGCAAGGCGCCGGTAAAACCACCACTGTCGCCAAATTAGGCCGCCATCTCAAAGAAAAGAAAAAGAAAAAAGTCGGGGTGGTGAGCGTGGATATTTATCGTCCGGCGGCGATTCAGCAGTTGCAAACTCTGGCCGATGAGGTTGGTCTGAAGTTTTTTGAAAGCGAAATCACTGAAAAGCCTGTTGATATCGTTAAGCGCGCCATAGATGCAGCTAAAAGACAGTTTATTGACGTGTTAATCGTCGATACCGCAGGCCGTCTGCATATAGACGATGAAATGATGGGCGAGATCAAACAACTGCATGCCGCTATCAATCCGATAGAAACGCTGTTTGTGGTGGACAGCATGACTGGCCAGGACGCCGCCAATACCGCCAAGGCTTTTCATGAAGCCCTGCCGTTAACCGGCGTGGTGTTAACCAAAGCCGATGGCGACGCTCGTGGTGGTGCAGCTTTGTCTATCCGCTATATTACCGGCAAGCCTATCAAATTTATCGGTGTCGGTGAAAAAACCGATGCTCTTGAGCCTTTTTATCCCGACCGGCTAGCTTCACGGATTCTGGGTATGGGTGACATGCTGTCACTGATTGAGGATATCGAGAACAAGGTCGACAAGAAAAAAGCCGAGCAACTAGCCAAAAAAATCCAGAAAGGCAAGGGTTTTGATCTGGAAGATTTAAAAGAACAGTTGATGCAAATGCAAAACATGGGCGGCTTGACCGCCATGATGGATAAGTTGCCGGGTATGGTGCAGGTGCCCAAAGACGTTAAATCCAAGGTTAACGATAAAGACTTGGCCCGGCAGATAGCTATCATTAACTCCATGACTAAGCAGGAAAGACGATTCCCGGATTTGATCAAAGGCAGCCGCAAGCAACGCATAGCCAATGGCTGCGGTCAGGACATCCAGGATGTCAACCGGGTGCTGAAACAGCACCAAATGATGGAAAAAATGATGAAGAAGTTCAGCAAAGGCAATTTGGCTAACATGATGCGCGGTTTAAATAGCAATATCCGTGGCATGCGGCCTTGATTTTGATGCTCATAAGTGGTCAACTGAGGATTCTAGGATTATTTAGCTTCACATTTTTATAAATTCGCGTAGAATAGTTTAATTATATTTTTGATATGTGTTCTTAAGGTATTCAAATGGTAAGCATTCGTTTGTCCAGAGGTGGGGCTAAAAATCGTCCTTTCTATCATGTTGTAGTTACTGACAGCAGAAGCAGCCGTGACGGCCGCTATATTGAGCGTTTAGGATTCTTCAATCCACTGGCTCGTGGCGCTGAACAAAGACTGGTTTTGGATACTGAGCGTGTTCAGTATTGGAAATCCAACGGCGCTCAGCCAACTGATCGTGTAGCCAGACTGATTAAAGACGCCAGTAAAGTTGTAGCAGCGTAATTAGCGTTGCCAAACAGCGGTTTTCTCAATGCCGGAAAAATATCCGGTATTTTTGGGGTGAAAGGTTGGGTAAAGGTGTTTTCTTTTACACAGCCGCGCGAAAATATTTTGCAATATTCCCCCTGGTTTTTGCTGAAAAACAATCAAATAACCGAAATTAAGGTCAAAGGCGGTCAACGCCACGGTAATGGGGTTGTCGCGCAGCTGGATAGCATTACGGATCGTGACTTGGCGGCAACTTTGCTGGGTTCGGAGATTCTGATCCGCCGCGAGCAGTTGCCAAAACCGGATGCCGGAGAATACTACTGGACTGACTTGATTGGGCTGGAAGTTGAGACGGAATCCGGGGTCAAATTAGGCAAAGTTGATCATTTGTTGGAGACGGGCGCCAATGATGTCCTGGTGGTTGTCGACGACACAACCGAGCGGCTGATTCCTTTTTTACAACAGCACACGGTTTTAAATGTCGATTTGCAGCTAGGAAAAATTCTGGTTGATTGGGATCCTGATTTTTGATGGCCGGCAATGCATTTTGATGTCGTCAGCATTTTTCCTGAAATGGTGCTTTCTTTAAGCGCTTATGGGGTAACCGGCAGGGCCATTGAGCAAAACATAGTGAGTCTGGCGGTATGGAATCCGCGAGATTACACGCATGACAGGCATCGTACCGTAGATGACCGGCCTTATGGCGGCGGACCGGGTATGGTGATGAAATTTCAGCCTTTGCTGGATGCGGTGAATGCCGCCAGGCTGCAAAAGTTTTCAAGCCCTGGCAAGGTGATCTGTCTTGGGCCGCAAGGGAAGCCTATTTCCCAGAAATTGTTGCAGGAAGCAAGTACTGCCGAGCAATTGATTCTGATTGCCGGGCGCTACGAAGGCATAGATGAAAGGTTTGTAGACAAAGTCTGTGATGAAGAGTGGTCTTTGGGGGATTACGTCATTAGTGGCGGGGAACTAGCTGCTTTGATAGTCATAGACGCCGTGTCGCGTTTAATACCGGGGGTATTAGGTGATGAAGAATCGGCAAGACAGGATTCCTATTCTGATGGCTTGCTGGATCATCCGCATTACACCAGGCCGGAACGCAGTAGTTTAGGTGACGTTCCGGAAGTGTTGCTCGGCGGCAATCATGCAGAAATCAAACGTTGGCGTATGAAGCAATCATTAGGCAGAACCTGGATAAAGCGCCCGGATTTGCTCGAAAAAGTGGCGTTAAGCGCAGAGCAGCTTGCAATGCTAAAAGAATTTAAAACTGAAGTTGATACATTAGGGTGTGGTAATGAGTAAAATAATTGATGAATTGGAAAACGCACAATTAAAAGCCGACGTGCCGGAATTTGGGCCAGGCGATACCGTGGTTGTGCAAGTTCGGGTTGTTGAAGGAACCCGGGAAAGATTGCAAGCCTTTGAAGGTGTGGTCATTGCTAAACGCAATCGTGGCTTGAACTCGGCTTTCACTGTCAGAAAAATTTCTCATGGCGTGGGCGTAGAGCGGGTTTTTCAAACTCATAGCCCGGCTGTTGGCGGTATTGAGGTTAAACGCCGTGGTGACGTACGCCGCGCCAAACTTTATTACTTGCGTGATTTGGCTGGTAAAGCGGCTCGTATTAAAGAAAGACTGTCTTAAGAGAGAGCCACCTTATTGGTGTTTCTTCAAGCAGATACGAAAAAAGGCGGCTAAATGCCGCCTTTTTTTTGATAACGCATTCCAGGCCTATGAGCGGTTCAATCAAAATCATTGAGGTATTTTTAAATGCCTTATGGCTGGAAGCCGGTTTAAGTGATAATACCCTTGCAAGCTATGGCAGCGATCTGAAACAGTTTGATAAATGGTTAAAACACAAAAACCTGCAGGAAGTCAGTGAGGAAGACATTTCGGGGTTTTTGCAATACCGGCAAGCGCAGGGCACCGCAAACCGCTCTGCAGCCAGAGTTCATTCCAGTCTAAAACGTTTTTACGGTTATCTATTACGCGAAAACAAAATCACCACTAATCCAACTCAATTAATTGAAGCGCCAAGATTAGGCAGGTCATTGCCGGACTCTTTGTCCGAACAGGAAGTCGAGTTATTATTGGAAGCTCCCAATATTATTCATGTTTTGGGGATTAGGGACAGAACCATGCTGGAGTTGCTTTATGCAACGGGATTAAGGGTGTCGGAATTAGTGGAATTAAAATTCCAGCAAATTAATTTTCGGCAGGGCTGTGTCAGAATAACCGGTAAAGGCGATAAAGAACGTCTGATTCCTTTTGGGGAAGAAGCGATGGACTGGCTGCAGCGCTATGCGGAGGGAAGCCGGAAGGAAATTCTGCAGAATAGACTAACAGATTACATGTTTGTCACAGCCCGAGGAATGAATATGACAAGACAGGCTTTTTGGCATATCATCAAACGATATGCAAAACAGGCAGGCATAAATAAACATTTGTCGCCGCATACCTTGCGTCATGCCTTTGCCACCCACTTATTGAATCATGGCGCAGATTTACGGGTAGTGCAAATGCTGCTAGGACATTCCGATTTATCCACTACCCAAATTTATACGCATATTGCTCAACAGCGTCTAAAGGATTTACATACAAAATTTCATCCCAGAGGATAAGCATGACATCGTTGATACATCCCACAGCATATATTGAATCTGATGCCGTTCTCGGAGATGGAGTTGTGGTTGGCCCGTTCGCAGTTATTGAAGCCGGCGCCGTGATTGGCGCCAATACCCAAATTGGCGCTCATGCCGTGATTCACGGCCATGTTCGCATGGGAGCCGGCAATATTGTGCATCCGCATGCGGTGCTGGGCGGTTTGCCTCAGGATCTAGGCTTCAAGGCGGAAACGGTTTCCTGGCTGGAAATAGGCGATCGCAATGTATTTCGTGAAGGATTTACCGCGCATCGGTCCACGGTTGCCGAAGGCGGCACTCGAATAGCATCGGATTGTTATTTTATGAATAATAGCCATGTCGCCCATGATTGCTCAGTAGGCAATAAAACCATTTTTGCCAATAACGTGGCAATTGGCGGTTTTGTAGAAGTGGGTAATAATGTGTTTATGGGCGGAGCCGTTGTTGTCCATCAATTTTGCCGGATAGGCGCTTATGCTATCGTGCAGGGTACTACGGGCATCAATATGGATGTGATCCCATATATGTTGATAGGCGGAAGACCAGCCAGACATTACCGGCTTAACCTGATTGGTTTAAGACGCGCCGGTATGTCGGCGGAAAGCATTCAAGTGCTATCATCGGCTTTCAGGCTGTTAAAAAAGAAAAAAAGCCTGGATGAATTGCAATTAACCAAAGAACTGCAATACTTGATAGAATGGCTAGCCATCAAAAGCAAACGTGGCTTGCATGGATTTATAGAACTCGAAAAATGATTTTTGATAATGGACCAGACTACAAAATCTGAATATGGCAAGTAAGAGCTGATCTTCAATGAAAATTTATTTAATTGACGCAACCGGACAAATCAAATCGCAATTGTTGGCCAAAGCCATTGATGTCGTGTGTTTTTCTGACGAAATTCAGGCTCTGAATGAAGTTGAATCCAATAAACCGGATTTATTGCTGCTGGATTATGCACTACGCGGTAAAAAAACTGCTGAATATATCGACTTATTATTGTGCGTCAGTCCGGCAACCAGCATTATCGTGATTGGCGATGAGTTGAATGATAAGCAAATTCTGGAATGTTTTTTAATCGGCGCAAAGGGTTATCAAAACCAAAGCGGGCTGGATCAGTATAGCCAGAAACTCATTAAAGTGGTTGCGGCAGGTGAGGCCTGGATCAGCAGGCGCTTAACGGCATTGCTGTTGGATGCCATCCGCATACAAAATATGACTGCAACGGCTGAAATTGCTGTATCGCCGGATCATATCGGACCGGTTACTACTCATTAAAAATGATGTTGATATCAGTAATCTAAAAAAAGTTGATATGTGTTTTTTTAATTCAAATAACACTGTTTATCTTGCTAAAATATCCTTTCCAAATTCATGTATAGCTCTTGGTGAACTAAAAGGTGGCATTGATCCAGTTGGCGCTGATGAACATTGGAAAACAGCAAATAGCGCCCTAGCTCGCATCCGCAGCAAATTTTTACGAAAAAGGGTTAACTCCTAACATCTTTATCCGCGCAGCTATAGAGGACTCAATGTCTGTTGAAATATGGAACCAGTTTGATAATAGTGAGCATTACTAATGCGGCAAATTTGACTAGCGATGCACATTTAAACTCGCTATGCAATTGGTTTTGTAATGTCTAATTGAAATTGCTTTTTAGTCGCTAAAATTTTTAAATAGGTATAAACATGTTGGTGGTTCAAGTGGGCGTTGAGTAATTGTCTTTGCTGTTTCTGATTCTAATAACACCATCTTTTCGAGAAGAATATTGTAATGTGGATTTATCTAGCCATTTAATTACTTCCTGATTATTTTCATCAAGAAAACCATCATATGCTGTTTCATGCTTTTTAGTAATATTGTGCATATTTGATCCAGTAAAATCCGCTGTAAAGATATCGGAAGAATTTCCATTCGGTTGTCGTGATTGAAAAACAAAGCGAGAATCTATTAAAGGTTCATTTGCTAAGTTATTTGTTATAGGTCTGTTGGTTCTACTTGAAAGCCATATATCGTCAGGATATCTGATCCCTTCTCGTACAACCACTACGTAACATGTTCGATATTGTGGTTCTGATTTTGCATCAAATGCGAGAATAACCAATGCAGCAATAGCCCCATATCCATTTCCGAGTGAAAAATCATCTTCGTTATTCAATGCACCATTATCTGCGCTAACAAATGCTGCAATTCCACCTCTATCGATTAAGCATGTCAGCTCAAAATTTCCAGCCGACAGAACTTGGCAATCTTGAAAATAATATGTGTCAGTACATACATAAGCCGCAACGCTTTTTATATTTTTATCTTTGATTTCACCACAAATTGTTATACATCTTGGAACGTGATTCAACTCTTGAAATCTATTTTCTACTAAGCTCTTAATACAATATCTGTTAGTTCTGGGCAATTTTGTATCTTGATTCATTATTACTTGATTTTTAAAACCAATTTCTTCTAGATGCATCCCTTCTCCGAATTTTATTGAAAAATTAAAATCCTTAATTACCTTTATTCTTTCTATATTAGTCAAATAAGAGTTATATGGCTCATTAAACTCATGAATCTTGTTTTCTATTTCTTTTTTGATAAATTCTGTTGAATCAAAGTTGGTTTTGAGAGCCTTATTTGATTCTACTGTCGGGAATTTTTTATAAGCTTCTTTCTCTATGTCATTGCCTATGATAATTGGTAAAAGAATAGCGCCATATTCAGTAGATTTTGATATTTCGTATTCAGTCCATTTACTTTCAAGAAAATATTTTGTTATTACCAGAATAACAAATTTGGATCCTTTAATTCCATGGTTAATACGGTTTTCTATATTGTTACCCCATGATATTTCAACGGAATCGACCCAATAAGTTGCGCCAATATCATCTAAAATTAATTTCAGATATTTGACATAGGTTTCTTTATCTTTGGATGCGTGGCATATAAAAAAATCATATCTCATAATTTTAGATTTGTTCTTTCTAGTTAAGAATTTGACTGCATTTGAAAGGGTACTCTCTCATTCCTGCATTCGTACTTTTGCATAAGAGTAAGCATAATACAATACTAAAACAAACTCGTCTGAATCGATACTTCTGGCAAATCGTATAATCCTCTTAACTGGTTTAGAAATTGCCCCTGTCCGCCATAACTAGGGTGCCTTACTCGCTCAATATTTTGAGAGGGTACGAATCTGGAAGCAGTCTTAAAGGCATCATTGCCAATTGCTATAAGCCTTTGAGGTTTCAAAAGAAATATGAGCTGATCTAGAAACTCTTCACCCACCTTACGTTCGAGGGTATTATGTGAACGGTTACTGAATGGATCATTTGATTCATGTGGATGCAATGGAAAGACGTTCCAGAGGAAAACTGGAGCGTCAATATCCGACAGAATGCTCCAGATAACAGCTGCTGTCCTTTCAGCAATCATTTGACCTTGTGTCGGGCGATCTGCGGCAATCCCCCAGCGTTTTGCGTGGGCTGAAATGTGTATATCATCAGTTAATGCAAGTCCTGTACGCCTGCCGCCGCGATAGCCAAGATCACGACCAATCCAAATTGAATCAATATCTGATTGACTAGCTACTTCTAGAATTGCCAGTAATGTCTGAGACCTTAAATTTGGCGCTTCTGCCAGATCGTGAATATCGCATCGATTGGAATAAGGATTAAATGTATTCTCGAATTGCAATTGGCAAAGAGCATCAACAAAATCAGAAGGTTTCATATCCAGTTTTAATTACATTTGCTTAAATTCAATAGTACGGGTTTGGCGGCAACCAATCACAATACCGCCTTGATTCGCTTTTACCTGTCTAAATACTCTATATCCATCTAAGATTGCACGTTCCCAAAGACTAAGTGGACAGGCTTCCACTTCGTAACCACGCACAAACTGCTGAATCGTCTTGAGCAAATCAAATGAAATACTGTCCTGGCCTTCAAAATAGTTTAGATGTTTGGCGCAAGAAAATATCCATGCAGAAATCCCTTCCTCAATTACACCTGCGCGTCCGCCGTCTTCAGCTTCATCAATTAATGGATTGCTTTTACGTTTTTGCTTTATTAGGCTACGAAATATTGGCGACCAGTGGAGTATGGCGGCGTATGAGAAATGAAATACATCATGGAATCGATAGCCGTCCGGATCTTTGATATTATCAGTTAGAGGGTCACCAATAAAAACACCATTCCATTGGAGATGACTTCGGCCGCTTTTTCGTTGAGTTATCCGGATTTCAAATTTTTGAGGCAATCGCTCCTCTTCATCAAAATCTTTATCGAATGTTGGTAAATCGTTTAAATTTGAATCAAGGAAACGGCCTTTTGCCTTTTCAATATTTTTATGGACAATTTTAGCAAACGGTACCCGCGCCGCTTGTAAAGTCTGAATATAGCAATTAATAAAGGTATGCAGTGATCTAATTTCCTGTTCACCTGGGATCGCAATATCTAGTAGAGCCGCAGCAGCATTTCCTAGTTTTAGAAGGGTTTCGTCAAGAGGTAATGGTTCGCTCTTAATTGATACATGTGAAATAGGCCCCTCAATCTGATCACTGGCTGCTACTGATATAGTATATTTAGGGCTGTCAGTTAATTGCACGAACAACTCGTTAAGATTGATTTTAAGGCGTATGCATAATGCCGTCAAATACCATAAGGTATCTCCAAATTCTTCCTCGACTGCATTTTGATATCCGGTATATGCTGTTTTCTCCCGGCGTTGTTTTTTAGCAGTAGCCATGATGCTGCCAACTTCGCCGAATAATCCCATCAAGATTGGCTTCAAATCATCTTGAGGTAGTTTATCAGTCCTAGCAACTATTTGAATATAATCCTCTAGAAGAATTGATGGAAAGGTTCTCGGTAACTGGATTAATGTTTTTTCAATCATGATATTCTTGGCCAATCTATGGGTTGCCCTAAAAAACCGGAGGTTTCAAGCGAGTTAAACCATGTAATGAACTCCTTTACAAATTCATTGGGGAATTCACTTTTATGATTACGTCCTGCGCAAATGTCGTAACCGTGATAATTCCGGAATGTTTCTGGTATTTTAGGACCTTGATTTCCCCAATACGCGAAATAAGTACTAATCAAAACCCGGTCTGTTTGAGTATCTCTTTCAATATTATCCAAGTTTGGAATACCACCATCTTTACTATGATGCGAATTTTCTTGATGCCAAATACCATTGCTCATTTTATAGTAAATATTGTCTCCATAAGCTTGCTTAATACTTCCTTGTAAGTTCGGTTTTTTTTGTTGAAATCGTTCATTTGCCCAATATTCGTTGAAAGACATTGTTTCATCCACACGCATTGCATAAACGAGAAAACCAGTTCTATGGTGCTCACTGCTTCCCGTGCCAATTACCCAATCACCAATTTTGGCAGTACTCCGAATTCTGGGTTTGCAAGTTGCTAAAGTACATATGCCAAAAAACGGATTTGGAGCAAAACCATAGTCACGCGCCAGAACATAAGAAAAAAGTTTCATATTTAAACTCTATTGACAAATAATTCGAACAATTTGCCGTGGAGGGTGTAAAGTTCCATCAGAATTTTCCCAATTATTGATTTGACCATTAATTGCACGGGTTATACGTTTTCCGTCCCAGCCAACCACCGCGTCTGCATATGCATCCAATGCAGCTGGAACGTCACTCCCTTTTGCGCCATTTGCCCAAACACCAATAATACGCTTGCCACTCTTCGCCGCATATTCAATTTCCCAATTAACCCAATCGCTTTTTTTCGTTTGAGGAGAAATATAAACCAGAAGCGTCCCGGACCAGTTGATTCTGGGGGCTAAGATTTGATATTTTATGTATTCATGGTTATTTGCATTATTGGGCTTATCAGAATTAATGGAGCCGTCTCTGACAGTCATACTGTGATTGGAAAGCAGATTCTTTAACTTTGTAAGACCATCGTCATCTTCATGAACATGGCTTATAAATACGTTTTTTATTTCCCCCGGCATGATTTTCTTTCCAAAATGGTAGGTATTAAAATTATTTTCTCCTAAACCATTAGGAGAATCGCTTCATTCCGTCTACAGAACTACATCAATCTGTCAA
Source organism: uncultured Pseudomonadota bacterium (assembly GCA_963741375.1). Taxonomy (GTDB): domain Bacteria; phylum Pseudomonadota; class Gammaproteobacteria; order Methylococcales; family Methylomonadaceae; genus Methylomonas. Next base: position 190 of record CAVUMJ010000185.1, on the reverse strand, counting down.
AATCAACTGATTTAGAATACTATATTTTTACTGTTTTGTTGAAATGAAAGGTTAACCAATGTTTCGAATACTTAGTCTTGATGGCGGTGGAATTAAAGGCGCTTTTGCAGCTTCCGTTCTTGCAACCTTGGAAGAAACTACTGGTTTAGCAGCGGCGGATCATTTCGATTTAATCACCGGTACCTCGACC
>CAVUMJ010000184.1:0-18746 GCA_963741375.1 uncultured Pseudomonadota bacterium | reverse complement strand
AGTGGTGGCGTGGCGCCAGCGCGGCTGAGTGTACTTAACCAGGCATTTAGACGCTGGACATCGGTTAGTTTTGAATGATAACTCACTATAGGAACAGTAAATCTTAAGCGAAAGCGTTGTTCAAGTTGCGGGGTTAAAGTAATCTCAGGTAATAACACCAGAACCTGCAATCCTTGTTCAAGTGCTTTCCAAATTGACTGCATATATACTTCCGTCTTACCACTTCCTGTTACACCCTCTAACAGAAAAACCGAAAACCGGCCTAATCCGGAGACGATAGTGTTGATTGCCGAGAGTTGATCAAAATTAGCCGGTAAGGGCGAATTTAGAGAAGTTTTTCCGAAAGGAACCGGCTGCTCGCTCTTGACTATCAGGTTCTTTTTTTCCAAGGTTTTTAATACCTGCCGGTATTCAAGCAACTGGTCATTTGCAATAAGGCCATTTTGAGCGTGAAACAGAGCAAGCAAAGCTTGCTGTTTGGGCGATCTATGCAATTGTTCCGGTACGGTTTGTTGACCAAGAGAGGAAAGCACATAGCAACCATCTTGTTTTATTTTTGCCGGTTTCCCCTTTCTGAGAACATTTGGAAAAGCTGTAGCCAGTACTTCTCCCAGGGGGTGATGATAATAACGGCTGACCCATTGCAACAACTTAATATCTTTAGAAGTTAATAGTGGCTCGGGATCCAGAATTTCTTCAATTTTTTTCAATCGTTCAAAATCAATTTCAGAAGTATTCCGAATTGCCAATACAAAGCCGATTTTGCTGGTTTTACCGAAAGGAACGCGCACGCGCACACCCGGCTCCGTTGAGGCCGGATGATAATCGTCAGGAGCTAAATAATCGAACAGACAATCAAATGGTACGGCAATAGCAACTTGAAAGATGATATTGTCCAAATCGTCACAATTAGCCATACCTTGTAATAATTTTGTTATGTTTACACGCTAAGTCTTTAACTGAATTAGGGAAAAAAGTTACCCACAAATTCTGTGGATAACTTTGTGGATTATATTCCCGATTTCCCGCTTAGTACCGGTTTTAATTAGAGATTTGTCAAATTGCACAAAAAAGACACAAAGCAAATAATCAATATTTTTCAATGGGTTGCGTTATGTATTAATCTATCTTTAATGTTTAAAGTGCGGGATAAAGTTCATGCTTGCTTGTTTTAAGTTTTTGTGCATAAAGTATTTTTATGCAGTAGAACATCATTCAAAAAATGCAAGTTTTTTATCAAATTAATTTTCATTTTTCGCATTTATAAACTGTAAAGCAGCAAAGCCGCCTAAAAGTAAAAAAGCCAGTAAAGTCCAAACCGGGATACTAAACCCTAACAAAGTCCAATCCACCTTGGCGCACTCACCTGTCCCGGTTAGCATGAGTTTGATAGTGTTTGTTAAAGGGAAATGCTGGAAAACATATTCTAATCCTGGGCTGCATTCCGGTACTTCATCCGGCGGTAAATTTTGTATCCAGATATGACGTATGGAAATACAAGCTCCCAATAGCGCCAGCAAAGAAATGATCACGGCATAAATTTTCCGGGCGCGATTGTGTATCCCGGCTATCAGAAACATTAGCCCTGTCAGGAATATGGCAATACGCTGAGAAATACAAAGCGGACAAGGCTCAAGTTCTTCAACAAATTGTAAGTAGGCGCCTACAGCCAGTAAAACGACACAACCAACAAATCCTAGAAAAAAACAAATGCGGGAGCTAAATACTAAAAAATTCATTTTCTACGTCTTTTTTAAAAATTCTAATTTCCCGTGAGGGGCCCAATATCACTAAAATATCTCCAACATTCAATCGGCGATCTACTTCCTCTACAACAAAATGCAACTCTTCACTGATTTGCTTATTGACGATTCCTATCAAAATCAGGTTATATTTTGCACTTAATTCCAGTTGACTGGCATGCACGTCAACCAAAAAACTATTGTTCGGTATCACTACCTCAGCCAGATGCAAATCATGTCTGCCAAACACTGTGTGATCAAAAATATCGGTAATATCCGGTCTTTTCAAAATATCATAAATTTTTCGACCACAAATTTCATAAGGATCAATAATCTTATTCGCGCCGGCGGCTAACAATTTTCCCGCTGATTCAGGGCTTTCAACTATCGCTATAATGTTAAGATCTTTATCCAAGGCTCTGGCGGAAAGAGTGAGGAATACATTATCGGAGTCTTGATCAAAAAAACAAAACAAAGTATTGATATAAGAACCAATGCCTATCGATTTTAAATCATCATCACTACGGAAATCGATGCAAAACGTTTCCAAGCCAATTTCACGGGCTAATTCAAGTTGCTTGGGGTCATGATCAACCACAACTAAATGGAATGTTTCTTTGTCAAGGCGGCTAATCACCTCCAATGCCAAACGTTTGTATCCGAATACCGCAACATTTTTCACTTCTTTTTCCTTCTTAACAAGCGATGTTGCTCCCCTTGATCCCTAAAATGATCAATACTGTATTTACGGCCAAATATCACCAGAATATCTTCATAGCGCAAAACAAATTCCGGATCAGGATTAAAATAAAAATGCTGTTGCTTAACCTGGTATTTATTCTTATGTTTTAAATGAACAGGGTTAGCGCTAATGACCCCTAATAAAGTCAGTTTGCTTTGCTCCAGTTCTAACTGCAGAATTTGCATATTTTCCAACAAAGAACCCTGACTGACAAAAACAGTTTCTATCACAATCTCAGTCTGGTTTTGTAGAATTCCGGATATTGCTTCAAACGCAACAGGTTGGCCCAAAAACTCAGCCGCCAGCAATCCGGCAATTTCAAAGGGTCTAATCACATAATCGGCGCCTGCCTGATAGAGTTTATTGAAATTCTCATACTGATTTGCCCTGGAAATTATTCGAATATTTTTATTCAAATGACGACTGGTCAATGTAACATAAACATTGGTGACATCATCCCCTGTTATACATAATATTGTACTAGCGCCTTTACATATTCCTGCGCTTATCAATACATCATTTTTACTGGCGTCTCTTAGAATAGCAAGGTAATTAAATTTTTTTGCCAATTCTATATGCTGTTCGTTTTTATCAATAATGATAAATTTTTGCTTGTCCTCGTGTAAACGTTTTGCTATATCCTGTCCAACCCGGCCAAAACCACAAATGATTATGAAGCTTTGAGAATGCTCTAATTCCGCATATATTCTGTTTTCTTGTAAAACCGGCATTTTTTCATTAAACGCCGCAATCAAAATAGACGTAAAAAATGATAAAACACCAAGACTAGTTAGCATCAACAGGATAGCAACCAGCCGGCCACCGGTTGTATGAGGAACGACATCTCCATAACCGACTGTAGCCATTGTGACTATAGCCCAGTAAAAAGCATCAAATAAAGTTTTTATCTTGCTTTCCGGCTCAGGATATTCAAAAATATATATTGAAACGCTGGCAATAAAAATTAAAAGACAGGTGAATACCATTAATGTCAATAACTCAAAACGCTTGCTGGCTAGAATATCAGAAAACAGTTTTGCGCTATTTGAATATCTAAATAATTTAAAAAGCCTGAACACCAGAAATATTCTGAGGATACGCAACGGCCTATAGCTTGGTAAAATCGCTAATAAGTCAATGATTGAAAATGGAGAAAAAATATACTCCATTTTTTTTAATATTGCTTTTTTTATGGCATGATTTACACTAAAGTTTATATTCAAATAAAGAGCTTTTTCATGCTCTTCTAAAATAATAATATGGGTATCGGAATATATCCAAAATCTTAATAAATATTCGCAAACAAATATTATTAAAATACCTATTTCAAAATAATCGCCCATTACTCCTGACTCATGCTCAACGTCATATAATAGAAATAATATGCTTAAGACTATTAAGCCTATCATTATGAAATCAAAATAAGTTTTTAACGGGCTGCGTGGATTTTCAAGGAAATTATAAAAAAATAATTTAATATTTTTATATCTTTCAGATGACTTTAAATAATATGCGAAATAAACAACAAGTTTCGACATCATATTTCGTTATTTTTTGAATGCGATAACTTTGTTAAGAGGGTTTAGATTGATTTCATCAACCCCGCTGCTTGCACTTGCTTTGAGAATAAATGTCACCGCATCTGCTACGTCTGCGGCTTGCAAAGCTTCAGACGGCCTTGTTCCTGGCTTGAAGGACAAACTTTCATAGAATGCCGTATCAACCATGCCTGGATTGATCAACGAAACTCTGACACTGCTATTGCCGCATTCATCTCGCAAAGCTTGAGTAAACCCTCTTAAAGCAAATTTGCTGGCGCAATAAATTGTGCCTTTCCTGCTGCCTTTTAATGCTGCTTCGGAACCGATGTAGATCAGATTACTATGCGGCTTAAGTTTTAAAGCGGGTAATAATGCTCTGGTTAAAAACACTTGAGCGGTGAAATTCACCGTCATTAAATTTTCTATTTGTTCAAAAGAAAATTGTTCCAAATGCCCAAACCGGCCGTAACCTGCTGCAAAAACCACAGCATCCAGATCAGAATATTGCTCTAGTAATTGTTTGGTTTTTAGAGGAATTTCAGACAATTTGGCAAGGTCAAGCTCGATAGCAGAAAAATCAGTTAAACTCACATCCAGTTGTTGAGTATTTCTGGATAATCCTATGACGCGATGTCCTGCTGTCAGCAACTGCTTAACCACAGCTTTGCCAATTCCTGAACTTGCGCCACTAACCAGTACAGTTCGCCTTAAGGTCTGCATGGAAAAATTTTGGTCTGTGGAACGTATTCACGCAGCATAGTCTCACAATCGTGCATCATTGCTGCTTCTATCTGTGCATGATAGGACATCATGCCATCTGATATTTGCAGCGGACTGGCGAAAAGTTTTTCATCCGGATAATGCTTAAGTATTTTTTTGAAGAATTGTTCCGGTAACCGAAATACGCCAAAACTGATGGAATGAATCAGCTCCACTTTGATAACCTTAAATACTTGTTCGAAAAGCTCATGGTAGCATTGACGATAATTATGTTGATAAATTAAAGGATCAAACCGCAATCCAATTGACCAGCCCTGGTTTTGCAACTTCACCGCAGCATCCAGCCTCTTAGCAATTGCCGGCGCTCCTTTTTCAACTTTGTCTGCAATAGATTCCGGAGTTAAGCTAAAGGCAACCACACATCTAGGCACAACTTCTCTGTCTAATAGACTTCGTATTTGAGTGCTTTTAGTTCGTAATTCCAACCAGGCATTGGGTATTTCTGCAAAAAACTCTAAAAAGTGTTTTGCAAAGTTTGTAACCGGTTCATAAGCCAAACTGTCACAATCGTAACCTGAAAAAAAACAAATTTGGGTGTCCGGCTTTTCAAGGCAAATTTCGCGAATTTGCCTCTGGAAGTCCTCGTAATTAACAAACACAACATAATTGGCGGATTGATACATGCCCTGTAGGAAACAGTAGCGGCAATCATAGATACAATTTAGCATATGCGAAAAATAAAAATTTCTTTGTTGGCCTATGCTGTAGCCGCTTGGCGCCGGTAATGCGAATTTTTGATATTTCTCTGCCAATATCAGTGCCGGCTGTTGTTTCTGCAAACGAAAATTCTGGGCTTTGGGATTAAAAACCTCGCCATAACGTTCGCATAGAATTACCCTTGCTTTAGGAAATCGGCTTAAAATGTCTTTTACCCTTGGGTGTTCTTGAATTGCCGCTTCTATATAGAGCTTATCTATCATTATTTATTAAGAATTCCGTAAAAATCATCACTATTATAAATGACGGTAGGTCTCATAATGTGTTACTGATAGAATCTACACAATTTTTTTTGAATTTAGCATCATGCGTTTAATCCGAGGTCTCAATCATCTTCAACCTTTTAACAATGGCTGCGTACTGACCATCGGCAATTTTGACGGTTTGCATTTAGGGCACAGATTGGTAATCGAAAAACTGGCTGAATATGGTAAACGTTTAAATTTGCCAACTGTGGTGATGGTGTTTGAGCCACAGCCTTTAGAATATTTCTTGGGCGACCACGCTCCATCCAGACTGACCAGATTAAGAGAGAAGGCCATTCAATTCTCAAAAATGCCCATAGATGAGCTTTTGGTTTTACCTTTTAATAGCACCATTGCAGATTATGATCCTGAATTGTTTATCTCTGACATTTTAATCAAGCAGCTACACGTTAAACATCTGGTCATTGGCGATGATTTTCACTTTGGCAAATCCAGGCGAGGTAATTTTGCACTTTTGCTTAGTTATGGCCGTCAATATGGTTTTGAAGTGGAAAACAGCCATTCCTTTGAATGGGAAGGCCTAAGAATTAGCAGCACCCTCATCCGCGACGCTTTACAAGACGGTAGACTGGACCAGGCTAGAATCATGCTGGGCCGGGATTATTCAGTTTGCGGACGGGTTGCGCATGGTGATAAACGCGGCCGCCAACTAGGTTTTCCTACCGCCAATGTTCGCCTGTTTAGAAAAAACTCCCCCATATCCGGTGTTTTCGCAGTGACTATAACCGGACTGGATGGTAAAGAATATCAAGGTGTCGCCAATTTAGGCGGTAGGCCAACCATAGAAGCGGATGCAACACCAATATTGGAAACCCATCTGTTTAACTTTAACGCCGATATTTATGGAAAATATGTTGAGATACATTTCAAAGAAAAAATTCGTAACGAAATGCGTTTTAATTCTTTAACTCAACTGCAAACCCAAATCAGAGAAGATATAAATGTTAGTAAACAAATTTTTGCCAGATTAGAATCGGAAAATCAGCAAGCATCCGGTTAAGGTTGATCATCGAATTAAAACTTTCAGTTAGAGTGCAGACGCTTAAATCAAATAATTTAAAAGGCCGGGATCTTCTGTAACGAGTAGAAAAAACCAAAGCCACTGTTACTAACCCTCAACAGTGACTTTAGGCTTTCTGAGAAAATCTTCCTGAGATTCCTTAAATTGCAGATAGCGTTTTTGCCATTCGGAAGGTAGAGCAACTTTGACGGCCTGAACGGCCGTAACTTTGTATTCCGGACAATTGGTTGCCCAGTCGGAATTGTCGGTGGTAATCACGTTGGCTCCGGAGAACGGATGGTGGAAAGTGGTATAGACTACCCCCGGTTGCATACGGGTCGATACCTTGGCATGCAATACGGTCTCGCCGGCGCGGCTCTGAATCCCAACCCAATCGCCGTCGACGATACCGCGCTCTTCCGCATCGTGCGGATGGATTTCCAGGAAGTCTTCCGGATGCCAGGCAGTGTTTTTAGTACGCCTAGTTTGAGCGCCAACGTTATATTGCGAGAGAATGCGGCCGGTTGTCAAAATCAGCGGGAAGCGCCGGCTAACCTTTTCATCGGTAGCCACATACTCGGTTGGTATAAATCGTCCTTTACCGCGCACAAATCGATTGAGGTGCATAGTGGGTGTGCCTTCGGGCGCATCGTCATTGCAGGGCCATTGGATACTACCCATTTCCTCTAGTTTTTGATAGCTAACGCCTTTGAAGGTGGGCGTCAATGCGGCGATCTCGTCCATGATTTGCGACGGGTGGTCGTAATGCATCGGGTAACCCATGGCATTAGCTAACATCATCGTCGCCTCCCAATCGCCGTAGCCGCCCAGTGGCGGTTTGACCTGGCGCACACGGGAAATCCGCCGTTCTGCATTGGTAAAGGTGCCGTCTTTTTCAAGGAACGAAGCACCCGGCAGCAACACATGGGCGAATTTCGCTGTTTCGTTCAGAAACAAGTCTTGCACGATAATGCACTCCATAGCCCTCAACGCAGCTTCGACGTGCTGTGTGTTAGGATCGGATTGGGCAATATCTTCACCCTGACAATACAGGCCTTTGAAAGTGCCGTCCAATGCCGCCTCAAACATGTTGGGAATGCGCAATCCCGGTTCGTTTTGCAACGGGACGCCCCAGGCCGTCTCGAATGCGCTGCGCACCGCGTCGTTGGAGACATGGCGGTAGCCTGGCAGCTCATGCGGGAACGCGCCCATGTCGCACGAACCTTGTACGTTGTTCTGACCGCGTAACGGATTCACACCCACGCCGGGCCGGCCGATGTTGCCGGTAGCCATGGCTAGATTGGCGATTGCGATCACCATGGTCGAGCCTTGGCTGTGTTCGGTCACGCCGAGACCGTAATAAATCGCGCCGTTGGCGGCAGTTGCATAAAGCCGGGCAGCGCCGCGCACTTGTTCCGCCGGCACTCCGGTAATCGCAGCCAGTTCTTCCGGAGAGTTGCGAGGGTCGAGAATGAAGTCCTTCCAGGTTTGAAATTCGGCGGGATCGCAGCGCTCGTTGACAAACTCCTCGTCGTATAAATCTTCGCTGACGATGACATGCGCCAACGAGTTGGCCATCGCCACGTTGGCGCCTGGACGCAGTTTGAGATGGTAGTCGGCTTTGATATGCGCGGAATTCACCAGATTTATTTCGCGTGGATCGACCACGATAAGGCCGGCGCCACGGCGCAACCGGTGTTTCAGTTGCGATCCAAACACCGGATGGCCGTCGGTTGGGTTGACGCCAATAAGCATCACTACGTCGGCATCCACGACTGAATCGAAGCTTTGCGTGCCAGCCGACGTACCGAAAGTTGCGCTTAAGCCGTAACCGGTGGGTGAATGGCAGACTCGCGCACAGGTATCGACGTTGTTATTGCCGAACGAAGCGCGAACCAGCTTCTGCACCAAGTAATCCTCTTCATTGGTGCAACGCGAAGAAACCAGGCCACCGATGGCATTTTTACCGTATTTGGCTTGAATGGCTTTTAATTTGGTGGCGGCAAAGTTAGTTGCCTCTTCCCAAGTGGCTTCCTGCCATGGATCAGTGATTTTTTCCCGAATCATCGGTTTGGTCAGACGGTCCGGGTGGGTAGCATAGCCCCAGGCAAACCTTCCTTTGACACAGGCATGGCCGTGGTTGGCGTGTCCATTTTTATTCGGGAACATGTTCACGACTTGATTGCCCTTGACTTCGGCAACCAGCGAACAGCCAACCCCGCAATAGGCGCATGTCGTGACGATGTGGTCGTCGGATTGGCCATGCTCGATCACTGTCTTTTCCATTAATGTGGCAGTAGGACACGATAGTACGCAGGCCCCGCAAGAGACACATTCCGAATCAAAAAACGAGCCATTTTGACCGGGTGATACCCGGGATTCAAAGCCGCGCCCGTCGATGGTCAGCGCGAAGGTCCCTTGAATTTCTTCGCAAGCCCGAACGCAACGGTTACACACGATACATTTGGAAGGATCGTAGGTAAAATATGGGTTGGATTCGTCTTTTTGTAAGGATAAGTGATTATGACCGTCGTAGCCGTAACGTACTTCCCGTAAGCCCACATGGCCGGCCATGGTTTGTAATTCACAATTGCCGTTGGCGGAACAGGTCAGACAATCGAGGGGATGATCGGAAATATACAATTCCATCACGCCCCGGCGGATTTTGGCGAGTTGTGGTGTTTCCGTTCTGACTTTCATGCCGGCTTCAGCTGGCGTCGTGCAGGATGCCGGATGACCACGCCTTCCATCAATTTCCACCAGGCATAAGCGGCAGGAACCGAATGGTTCCAAACTTTCAGTCGCGCACAACTTGGGGATTTCAATACCCGCTATGGCGGCGGCACGCATGACAGAGGTTCCTTGTGGTACGGTGACCTTGATGCGATCAATTTCCAATTCAATCAGGGTATCGGAAACGCTTTCCGGAGTGCCGAAATCGCTACCACATCCACAATTGCCGTATTTATGCGTCATTAAATTTTCTCCAAACCATTACCCGGATTGCATTCCGGATTGTAAAACTTTGAAAAAGGGCGCCTTGCCGCCTAGCATATTACTAATGTTCGGCATTAGCCCCATCTGCGAGTATCCAGTACAAGAGCATTACCCTATTTTGCCTTGGATATATACATAAGTATATATCAAAAGACAAGATCTATCCATCCCGTAAAGCTCACGCCGACCTTGCCATTGTCCTTGAACCCAAGCTGAAATGAAAGTTCAACACGATCACTGAGCAGTTACGTTTAGTAAATTGTGAATTTCCGAAAGCTGTGCAAAATACCCCTAATTTCTATTTGGCTGCGGTCAGAATTTCGTGCTATAGTCCCAACTACGTTATATATATATGCATATAACGTATAGTCGCTGCACACTGACGATGAGAGGATAAGCAAATATGAAGCAGGGGATGTACGAGATATTGATTTCGGCCCCGGCGCCGACCAAAACAATCGAACAATTGCTGAACAACCTCAATGATATTGGGAAGTTTTACGAGGCCTATCCTGAAGAAGAGGCCGTCCAAGAAATAGTGACGCATATTCAGGATTACATGGCTCCCAGTATACGCCGCCAAATCGTCGCTCACTTGAAGCATGGCGGTGTCGGTATGAAAGCCATTGTGCAACTAGCGGTTGGCCGGCTGAAAGAAGTTGCTTAGTAGACGGAAAATAAATTGGATATTAGACCGGGCAAAATCACGACATTTGTGTATCACCGCATACCAATTAAATGCTCGAAATGACGTTTGAAGCCAATGTTCTTTAATCAACACAATGACAAAGTGAGGCGTCATGTTCACTGTCAAATCGCCTTCCCATTCTATCCCGGCAACCGGCATGATTGATCGATCAGAACCCACGGAAACTCATCACTGCACCATGGACCGAGCCATGATTGTCGGCGATGAAGTTCGTTGGAAATCCGAATCGAGCGGATATAAATATCCGCCAGTGCCGTTTCCGTCTAAGCGCGTGTTTGCTATTGCTGGCGAAGCCAGATTGCGAGAACTAGTGAGACGGCATCACGAACGGCTGCTCACAACTCCAGTGGCTCACCTATTTCCGTCCGATCCAAGGCGTTTCGCAGCTGGTGTGGAAAAGACAGCGGATTTTATTGTCGAAGCGACTGGCGGCCCGCCATTGTTTACTTCAAAATTCGGCCATACCTGTATGCGCACCCGGCACTTTCCGTTCACCATCGACGAGCAAGCTCGGGAAGTTTGGCTGGCCCAATTGCTGTTGACTTTTGCCGATGTATCCTTTCCGGAAGAAATCGTCGAGGAATATTGGGATTGGGTGGAATCCCTATCGATTCGGGTGATAAACCGGCGCACGATGCGCGATGATCCTAAACGCTATCCATTAGCCGAAGCACCTGATACTCTGAGTTGCTTCACCTAACTTGTGCTGCCTGCTTGGTTGCCGCATGTACTATTATTGTTGAATAGGCTACCTGCGATAATGTTTTGAACATCGAATTCGCAAATCGTATTTTTCAATTGTTTTAGTTTTAAGGCAGAGGCCGTAGGCCGAGTAACTTAAAAGGTTTAGATATTATACGGCTGGGCAATCCAATCCCTAAGAATTGCTTCGTCACGTTCAGGTAAATACGCAAAATCATTGGAAAGATCCCGAAAAACGGATTCTGCGCTGTGCGTTGAGACCAGTTTGCCTTTTAACATGTAAAAAAACCAGGCAAAAGTGTATCCCACCTGACGATCAAACCGGCTCAGTATATTGCCAAGCGAAGTACCTTTTATACCGGAAAAATCTTCCAGATGCGGTAAATTGGTTTTATTAATATTAAAGATTTCGACATTGACTATTTGCTCGCCAAATCTGCCTATATGCCGATAAGGCCGAATTAACCAGTCCTGCGACATTTGAAATTTCTGACCGGCGCTACTTCTATTCCAGTCTTGCATAAAACGTTGGACAGGATGCTCTCCGGGATGATATTCGTTAATCACCTCCATAAACAACTTTACATCGGTTTTTCTGCGGTAAGTGTATCTGGAATGGCCCAGTCCGGTATTTTCGATACAAAAAGGTTGCAATGGATCGATGAACTCTTCCAGATCTTCAGGAGGATTATGCTCATCAACCAACATGCGGTCTGTCACTTCATGAGTCTTGTCAATTTCAATCAAAGTAAAGTCTTCAGCATTGCAGCCTGTTTGAACAACAAAACTCAAAGTCTTGCCAGTTTGTTTTGTAGCGATTAATCCTTGTTCCAGAGTATATTCGATTAAAGTATGCAGGTTTTGTCCACACTCCACATAGCTGCGTTCAACCCATTCAATGATATCGTTGGCAATGTGTTTTCCTTGAGCATTAACAACACCGCCAAGCCTGTACCATTCTTCACCGGTATAAGCTAACCGGATAGGGTAATCCGGTATCAAGTTCTGTAATTTTTGGAGTAACAACTCATCATTTTGACCCGGTATGATTTTTTTACAGCAATCAGTTATATCTTGGCCGGCAAGTTTAAATTTAACGTCACTCATGATTAACATCCGTTAAAGTAATTAATTTCAAGCGTTGACACACCAATTCGCGTACATCCGGTTCCGGGTCATTGATTAAAATTGATAATTTAGCCGGATCAACCTTTTGCGCGGCCGTGTAGCGCACCACCCAATCACTATCCATCAATAGCACCTCAACTTGTTCGGATGACATCCGTTCAGCCAAAATTCTGCGTACATAGGGAGAATCATCCTTAATCATCAACCCTAAACTAATTTCCGGCAGGCGTTCAGCAACAATTTTACGTACTTGCAAATCTTCATCTTTTATAAAGCGAAACAGCCGGCCAACCGGTATTCGTTGAGCAACAGTAATACGGACTATGTAATCAGGATCATTTGCAAGCAATTCCAGCTCGGTTAATTCTATACGATCAGCCACCGTCATTCTCACATCACGGTCAGGATCTTTTATCAAACGCGGCAACAGCGATTTAGGCAATCTGTAAGCCACTGCCCGCCTGACCACCTCATCTTCATCATCGATCAGTTCAACCAGCGATTCCAGCGGGGCGTAACGTACCGCAATAGCTCTTCTTTCCCAGAATTTATCATTAAGATACGCTGCAGCATAGGTAGGGTTTACTCGAAAAAACCGGTCAATTTGCCGGCCACTTTCGACAAAAACACAAATATCTCCCGGCAAACAGCGGCCCATTAGTAAAGTTTTAGCTCGAAATGGACAAAGACTACAATCGGCAATCGGCAGCGAAACAGGATTTTGCCGGCCGGTCATGATTGCGCCTTTAGTCATCAATTATTTCTGCAACCACAACACCTGTTGCATGAGTGAAATTTTGCGTTAAACATAAACAATGCTCTCTCCCGTCAACCAGATACAGGTTAAAACCCGGGCATTCCAAAACGGGTTGTTGGCCTGATATGTCATCGTCCATACAGTAAGTAAAATGAATACCCGAAAATTCAGTCCTTAATGCGGATATGATGGATTCGCTCAAACACTGATTAGAGATGCGATCAGCTATGGTTTGAAGTTGTTCAGGGTTGATCATTAGCTAATTCCTGTTCAAAACCGGTTTTGTTCTAGCGCCATTATTGGTAAAACCTACGGAAAAAAATGTTTTACCAAATCTTAAGCACAAAAAAAGATGAGTCCGGCTGGCAAACTCATCTTTCAGTTTATTTAAGCGACCAAAGGTAAAATGCAGTTATCAATAGGGCAAACTTTTACACATTGCGGCTCATCGAAATCACCATTACATTCGGTACAGGTTTTCTTATTAATTTCAAAAACAACTGCACCTTCCTTGATGGAATCGGTTGGACAAACAGGTAAACAATCACCGCAAGAGATACATTCCGCAGCAACAATATATAGACTCATAGAATCTCCTTTTACAGACGTTTGGCTTGAAGCGTAAGTGGTAGTTTAGGTGGTGTATCTAATACGTCAAAATAATACCTTGAACCATCTCCTAATACAACTTCTCCACCCCATTTATCCGGACTGTCAAATTCTAATGACTCTATGGTTTCCTCAAGATCTTTTTTAGCCACGTAAAACAGTAGTTTTCCATCATCACGTTTTCTTAGCATCACACTTGGCATAGGTTTTCTCCAATAGCAAAAAAATAGGGTGAGCCTAGCTCACCCTATTGTAAGACGTAAACTAGCGAATTAAATCGTAGTTATAGTCTGTTGTACCCATTCCTTTAGTTTCTTTATCCAATTGCTCAAGTACAGCATTGACAAGAGTGGTCAGAATATACATGCCGCCTTCATAACCCCAAGTTGTCATACGGTGCAAGTGATGGCGGTCAAATATTGGGAAACCAATACGGATTAATGGCACTTCAAACTCATCACCTTTATACACGGTATCACGTTGGATAAATTTGCCGTATGAGTTGCCAATCATGAAATCAGGTTTATTGGTGAACATTAATGAACGGAAATGCCATAAGTCTTTACCGACATGAACTGTCGAGGTTTGACCATATGGTGAGGCTTTCAAAATCTCTTCCACAGCTTTTTTATAGCGTTTGTTGGCGCTGTTAACCAATACATCGGTGACTTCAACACCTAATTCCAGTAAAAATTTAGTCATACCAATTACAAAGTCGCCATCGCCGTACAGAGCAATTTTTTTGCCGTGCAACCATGCATGCGAGTCAGTAATCATGTCGACAAAACGGCCGCGTTCAACTTCCAGCGAACGAGGGATGGGTTTGCCGGTAAGTTCAGAAACTTTCATCAATAACTGGTCTGTCCATTCCAGACCAATTGGCACTTCCAGTTTGGGTGGCTCATGTTTCCAGGTCGTTTGCAAAAACTTTTTAGTTTTTTCCAATTGCCAGGGTTGCAACAAGATGGTGTTGATGGCATTAGGCGCATCTTTGACTTCATCTATAGTAGTGCCGCCGGCATACATCCTGAACTCACCATCTGCCGGAGTATCCAGAACTTCAGTAGGATCGCTAAGCAATGTATAATCCACGCCCATTTCTTTCATCATCCGATGAATAACCCGGAAATTGCCCAGATAGGTTTCAAAACCAGGCACAAAATTGATTTTGCCATTGGAGCCGACTTCTTTACCTTCCATGTAATTTAAAGTGAAATATCTGGCTATCCCTTCAAACATATTGTCCCAACCGGTAACGTGGCTACCCACAAAACTAGGGGTATGGGCATAAGGAACCGGATATTCCTGATCGATATAGCCTTCTTTCTTGGCGTTGTTGATAAACGCATTCAAGTCATCGCCAATAACCTCAGCCATACATGTGGTTGATACTGCAATCATAGTTGGTTTGTATAAAGCCTTGGCATTTTCCAAACCTGAAAACATATTTTTTTGTCCGCCAAAAACCGCAGCGTCTTCAGTCATGGAATCCGATACACAGGAAATCGGCTCTTTGAAATGACGATTGAAATAGGTGCGGAAGTAAGCAACGCAACCTTGTGAGCCATGTACATAAGGCATGGTTTTGTCAAAGCCTAATGCGCATAAAACAGCGCCTAGCGGTTGACATGCTTTGGCAGGGTTAACTGTCAATGCTTCGCGATTAAAGTTGAGTTCCTGATATTCTTTGGTAGTGGTCCATTGAAAGACTTCATCAATTTGATCTTGCGGGTGGCGTTCTTCATAGTTCGCCCTTTTATTAGCTAGATTTTCCTTGTATTCATCATTTCGGAATAAAGGATAACTAGGTTGAATGTTATCGACTTGCTGACTCATAAAATTCTCCTGACGCGCCACTAATCTGTGGACTACGTATTAAGAAAAGGTATAAATTCGGTTTAGCGCTTAGCTTGGCCGAACCACTATTAATTTCCGGAACCGGGTTGGAAAATAATCAAACCCGGTTTCAAACCGGCTGTTAGGCAACCGCTTTGATTGCTTCACTTTCGGTATTCTCGGTTTTCCAAGGTGCGCGGATGTTTTTCCAGCAAGGATTATTGATAGTCATATCCATATCGCGGGCGAAAATGGCAAAACCGTCATAACCATGATAAGGGCCGGAATAATCCCAAGAGTGCATTTGTCTAAAAGGCACACCCATTTTTTGGAAGATATACTTTTCTTTGACGCCGGAACCAACTAAATCCGGTTTGACTCTTTTGACAAATTCTTCAAACTCGTAACCGGTGACATCGTCATAAAGCAGGGTAGCATTACCCATTTCCTTAATAGTGCGGTCGTAATCGTCGTTATGACCAAATTCATAACCTGTACCAACAACTTCCATACCCAAATCTTCATAAGCGCCGATAACATGGCGAGGACGCAAGCCCCCAATATAAAGCATGACGCGTTTGCCTTCCAGACGCGGTCTGTATTTGGCGATAACCGCTTCGTATTCCGCTTGGTAACGAGCGATCACACGTTCTGCGCCTTCTTTAATGCTTTCATCAAAGTAAGTGGCGATTCTGCGTAAAGACTCGGCAATTTTGGTTGGACCAAAGAAGTTGTACTCAATCCAGGGAATGCTGTACTTTTCTTCCATATGTCTGGCGATGTAGTTCATTGAACGATAACAGTGAATCAGGTTCAATTTAACTTTTGGGGTGTTTTCGATTTCGGCAATAGTGCCGTCGCCTGACCACTGTGCAACAACGCGCAAGCCCATCTCTTCCAGCAGGGTGCGAGACGCCCAAGCGTCACCGCCGATGTTATAGTCACCGATCACCGCTACATCATAAGGAGTAGTCGGGAAGCTGGTGTCGTTATCGCGTTTATCCAAAACCCAGTCACGAATAGCGTCGTTGGCAATATGGTGACCTAATGATTGAGAAACGCCGCGGAAACCTTCGCAACGAACCGGCACCACAGTTTTGCCGTGTTCTTTGGCTTTCTTTTTGGAGACCGCTTCAATGTCGTCTCCAATCAAGCCGATCGGGCATTCTGATTGTACGGAGATACCTTTATTCAATGGGAATAAAACTTCAATCTCGTCTATCAACTTATCCAGTTTTTTGTCGCCACCGAATACGATATCTTTTTCTGTGAAATCAGAAGTAAAATTCATGGTGCCGTAGGTATTAACACCTGTTACACCGACATAATAGTTACGGCGTCCGGCGCGCGAATATTGTCCGCAGCCAACCGGGCCATGTGAAATATGGATCATATCCTTGATAGGGCCCCATACCACACCTTTTGATCCGGCATAAGCGCAACCACGGATGGTCATCACTCCCGGCAGGGATTTACGGTTTGAAGTAATACATTTATTGGATTTGTCCAAACTGGAATCGTTTACCGCCAAGTGTTTGGCGCGATCCTTTTGGGCTTTTTCCGGGTAGATCTCCAGCACTTCTTGAATAAGCGCTTCGGTCTCTTCTCTTGTCATGGCGGCCATGATTTTATCCTCCTGTGGTTGTGGGTAATCTCCCAACTAAACCAGATTTAGGAAAAAGAAATGTAAATGGTGAGCGGAATTACCACTCACCAAACATCGTTTTCTTACGCTTCTACAGCTTTTTTGCCGATGACGGATTCGTCTTCAGCTTCCATAATACCGAAACTCATCAACAAATCTTCCAACTGATCCATAGTGATTGGTGTTGGAATGATAAGATTTTTGTTGTTGACAATTTTGCTGGCTAATTCACGATATTCATAAGCTTGTTTAGCTTCCGGCTCGTATTCAATTACAGTCATACGACGAATTTCAGCACGTTGTACAACGTTGTCACGAGGTACAAAGTGAATCATTTGTGTACCCATTTGTCTTGCCAACTCAATGATCAGCTCATCTTCACGAGCAGTCATACGAGAGTTGCAGATCAAACCTGCCAGACGTACGCTACCGGAGTTAGCGTATTTAACAATACCTTTAGCGATATTGTTTGCAGCGTACATAGCCATCATTTCGCCTGAGCAAACGATGTAAATTTCTTGAGCTTTGTTTTCGCGGATAGGCATCGCGAAACCACCACATACAACGTCACCCAATACATCGTAAAATACGAAGTCAAGATCGTCAGTGTAAGCGCCTTCTTCTTCCAGGAAGTTAATCGCAGTGATAACACCACGGCCTGCACAACCAACTCCTGGCTCAGGACCGCCGGATTCAACGCATTTCACATCGCCATATCCAACTTTCAATACATCTTCCAGTTCCAAATCTTCAACGCTACCGGCATCAGCCGCCATTTGCATGATAGAGTTTTGAGCTTTTGCATGAAGAATTAAACGAGTAGAGTCAGCTTTAGGATCGCAACCGACTATCATTACTTTTTTACCGGCTTCTGCTAGAGCAGCAACCAGATTTTGGGTAGTTGTCGATTTACCGATACCACCTTTACCATAAATAGCACATTGACGTAATGCCATGATTTTTCTCCTCTTGAACGTGCGTTTGTGTTTTATTGCACTAAGGGTAAAGCAATGGCCGTGCCAATTTGTTTATTTGATTTAAGGTGTTGTTTTACAAATATTTATTTTTGTATTTATTGTTTTTGTTCTGGTCGTATTAACAACATTTTTTGTAGGGACTGTAAATTAACCAACATAATATATTTAGGCTTACTACAAATGCCTTAACATTATGTAACAGCAAGTTTCATGCAAATTGTTCTCAGGAAGTCATTTTCTGATTAACTTCGATATAAAATATAGTATTAATTGTTTCAATAGTTTTCGCCTTTAGGAGGCGCCTTGGCAGAGGTCTTGGGAATCGGGGGGATTTGGCAAAGGTTTCGCCAGCATGGAGGCTGGCGCAAAGCCTACATGGATGTACTCGCGGCGTCCTTTGACAAATACCCCCGGTTTCCAAGGCCGGGGGATACCAATAACCTAGTAAGCATGACGATTTCTTGTTATTCGCTTAATGCGAAAACTTATGCAACTAGTAATACAAAGATACCTTACAAACAGAAATTGTTTCATTAATAGAAACAAAGCATATACTGTATAGGGGATTGTAAATTTTATTTAAAGTTATATAGTGTAA
>CAVUMJ010000183.1:0-44245 GCA_963741375.1 uncultured Pseudomonadota bacterium | reverse complement strand
TTCGGGTCTAAATTGCAAGGCGGTGCGGTAACTTGCCGCCGCGGCTTGATATTGTCCGGCATTGAGCAAAGCATCGCCAAGGCAATTATGGGCGTCGGCATCGTTTGGTGTCAGTTTGGCGAGCACCTCAAATATCGGAATCACCTGTTTATTTTGGCCTAACAGCGCTCCGGCCAGCATTTTCCAGATTAAAACAGTCTGCGGGTAGCGTTCCAGCAAGATAATTGCTTCGGTTTCAAGTTGCCGGTAGTTAGCGGCGTTGAACAGCTTGATCAGTTGCTGAAGGTCTTCGGCAGCCGGTTGGGCAGGGGATGCGGCTTTGCCGTGACAGCAGCGTTTGAACTTTTTGCCGCTGCCGCATTGGCATGAGCTGTTTAGTGCTTGTTTCAAATTTGCTTGACCTTATTTATTGCTGTAAATGATCAGACTGAAAAACCTTAGGTTTTGTTCAAACTTTCCAAATAAGAAGTAGGATGGGTTTCGCTATCGCTCTACCCATCCTACGCTGGAAAGCAACAAAAAATCTACGTATAGTTTAAGCTTAAAAAAGATTAGCAGAGTCTTGCCGGAAAATTTAAGCTTAACAAATTCTGGGTAGCTGTTCACCTACCGGCCAGTCTATGATGCGCCGTCCGCCAAAGCTTGTGGTCATTTGCACAAAGTGGCGGGGATCGCTGGTGACTGTGCCTATGATGGCGGCTTCTCTGCCCAAAGGGTGGCTTTGCATCACCGCCAGCAAGCGTTCGGCGGCGCTGGCTTCGCAAATGCAAATCAGCTTGCCTTCATTGGCGACATACAATGGGTCCAGCCCTAAAATTTCGCAAGCGGCTCTTACTTCGGATTTAACCGGTAGCTTTTGTTCCGATATGACCATTCCGACACCGGATTGTTCCGCCAATTCGTTTAAAGCTGTCGCCAAACCGCCGCGGGTCGGATCGCGCAAACAACGGATCGCGCCACCTGAATCGGCCACCATGGCGGCGACCAGACCATTCAGCGGGGCGGAGTCGGATAGTATAGTGGTTTTAAATTGCAGATTTTCGCGGCCAGCCATCACCGCCACCCCGTGATCGCCTATTGAACCGTTGATTAAAACAGCGCAACCCGGGCTTGCCAGGTTTCCGGAAATGTTGACGCCTTCAGGCGCCAAACCGATACCGGTGGTATTGATAAACACGCCGTCGCCCTTGCCGCGTTCAACCACTTTGGTGTCGCCGCTAACTATGCTCACGCCGGCTTGTTGAGCGGCTTTTGCCATACTGACCACGATGCGTTGCAAATCCGCCAAGGCAAGCCCTTCTTCCAGAATGAATCCGCAGGTCAGATATAAGGGTTGCGCGCCGGACATGGCTACATCGTTGACGGTGCCGTGCACTGCTAAACTGCCGATATCGCCGCCAGGAAAAAACAGCGGTGAAATCACATGGCTGTCGGTGCTGACGGCTAAACGTCCGCTGGGAATATCCAGCAAAGCCTGATCATTTTTTTGCCTGAGTAATGCATTATCAAAATGGGCGATAAACAGAGAATCGATTAATTGCGTCATGGCGCGGCCGCCACCGCCATGACTCATATCGATCTTGCCGGAGGTGAAATTCAGTTGATTGCGGTAGGGCTTGGACACGGCGTGAGGTGATTTTAGTTAAAACAAAATTAATTGCGCAAGCGCCCATAAGACCAGTACGCCGCGCAAGCGCCTTCCGATGAAACCATGCAAGAGCCCATGGGGTTTTCGGGTGTGCAGACAGTGCCTAATAATTTGCAATCTTGGGGTTTTTTAGCGCCCCGTAAAATTGCCGGGCATTCACAGCCCCTGGTTTCGCTGGCTTGAATAGCCGGTACGGGGAAACGTATTTCAGCATCATATTCGGCATATTTTGGCTTAATGCGAACCGCGCTATTGTCAATCAAACCCAGGCCGCGCCATTCAAATTGCGGCCTGATCTCAAACACTTCCTGCATGACGGCTTGAGCTTTTAAATTGCCTTGCCGGGTTACGGCCCGGCTGTACTCGTTTTCCACGACATGCCGCTGTTCGTTCAACTGGCGGATCAGCATCAACGCAGACTGCATGACATCCAGAGGTTCGAATCCGGCGATGACAATAGGTTTGGCATAGCGTTCTGCAAAAACTTCATAAGGTTGGCTGCCTATGATGGTGCTGACATGAGACGGCCCCAGAAAAGCGTCTATGGCTACCGGTTGTTCGGCGTCCAGTATTGCCTGCATGGCGGCGGGCGTCAGAACGTGATTGCAAAATACCGAAAAATTCCTTAAACCTTCGCTATGGCTTTGCAATAAGGCAATAGCGGTTGGCGGTGTAGTGGTTTCAAAGCCTATGGCAAAAAAGATCACTTGGCGGTGCGGATTGTCGCGGGCAATGTTCAAGGCATCCTGGGTGGATTGCAGCATGCGTATGTCGCAGCCGTTGGCTTTGGCTTTGAGCAGGCTGTTGCCATTACTGGCCGGAACCCGCATTAAATCAGCGTAAGTGCAGAGAATCACGTCATCATGCCCAGCCAATTGAATGGCGTTGTCGATACGGCCCGTAGGCAGCACGCAAACCGGACAGCCGGGGCCGTGAATAAATTCAACGTTATCCGGCATCAAATCCTGTATGCCGTAACGGAAAATGGCATGCGTATGGCCGCCGCAAAATTCCATCAGCCGGTATTGGCGGTCCGGTTTGGCCGTTTCCGCAATGTTTTGCGCCAGATGTTGCGCCACATGTTGCTGGCGAAATTCGCTGATATATTTCATGCGTTGCCGGTCAATCCGGCTTCGGCAAATAGCGATAAAGTTTTTAAGGCTTCTTCTTCATCTATTTTGTTAAGAGCATAACCAACATGCACCAAAACGTAATCGCCAATTTTGACGTCATCCACCAGCGCCAGGCAAATTTCTACCGTCACCTGATCAATGCTGACTGTAGCCATGTCGGCGGCATGGATGGAGATGATTTGGGCAGGGAGGGCTAAGCACATGGTAATAAATTCAAAATGGTCTTCGGGATGGTCAAATAACTTCCTGATTACGTATAAGCCTTAGCCAGTCGGAAACAAGAGGCGGGTGCTAATCGGTTGGATTTGGCTGCCGGCATTTCCGTCAGAGGACGCTGAGAATACCTCCCTGTAAGCTTTAGCTCAGCATTCATGCTGAGCAAACCTCTGCCGAAAACACCCACAGCCAAATCCGGGTTGGCCAAATATTTCAGGTTTCTGATGTTCAGCTGAAGATTCTACGTAATCAGAAATAAGTTTAAGTAAAGCTTATCGTACACCTTGCGAGTTTGAACCGCCAGTCTATGCAGCGCAACTTTTATTGATTCTGATTTAAAGGGCGCCAATTTCAACATTGCCAAACAAACGGATGAGATTTTTTTAAGTGTTTAACCTCAAGGAGCTGTATTCAAAAACAGTGATTTGGCTAGAGTTAATATGACTGATCCTGAGCGGCCATTGAGAATTGATGGCAAACCATTAAAATGGATTCGAACTCTGTATAGTCTTTCCGTCCTGTTTTCAGTGATACTAAGCAAAAGTGGAAGTCCGTTTATCTATCCTACCAACCTAAAAAGTAAATGCGCCTACCAAATGATTTTTTTGCGGATAATGTCTGAAAAGACTCTTTATGCTATATCAAAAATTAGGGCCATAAATAGCAGTATTGATGACTATTGCTTAGATTTACACCGCTATCCGTGAAAAGAAATCCATCTGCATATTTTGAATTCGGTGATTCACAGTTGGTATGCACCCAGTCGAAACCTTGTTTTGCAATGTCTTGGGGGACTGTATAAGGAACCTGTTCAGGGTTACCGCTGCAAAAATAAAGACTGCTACCGGCCGAGATTTGAGTAGCGTAACTAGGCGGCACCTCCCTACTATTCGGGTCATAGTCGGCTGCAAATACATTATCGATTGCTACATCATAAACCTGATTATCCAGACCGGATGTAATTTCGATATGAGTATGGGATATGGGTATACCTTGCCGTGAAGCACCGTCTTTGAAATAAGTGACCTGATCATAATCACTTTCAGGCGGTGCATTCACCATGCCATATTGAAAATAACCATTAGTTTGTTGGCACATTTGCTGATATTGCTGCACTTTTGATGATACAGGATTTTGAGCTAAACACTCCTGTCCTGCCAAGGCTAAAAGCATGCCGGTTGAAATCAAGGAAAACCGCGATAAGTAAAACATTGTCACCTCCTAAAGATCAAATTAAAAATTACACCGTTGAATTGATGAACGCAAAACCGTCGCATCAGTCCGTATTCTAAAATAGTAACGGTGAAATAACATTATCATTTCGAAAATCGCTCCGATTGACGGCTTGGAAAAGTAAACTGATACGGGTTTTAAGGTAAAAAGAGCTTATGTTAGCAAACTCCACTTTCCCAACTTAAATACCGCCGCCTTCTTCGAATAAATCATTGCGTACTTTCGCCTGACTGATGTGGCTATTGGCCGGTATGCTGTGCGTCAACCAGACATTGCCGCCTATGGTTGAGCCTTTGCCTATGGTGATGCGGCCCAAAATAGTCGCGCCGGCATAAATCACCACATCGTCCTCAACAATAGGATGGCGGTCATTACCCTTGACCAGCGAACCGTTCGCATCCTTGGCAAAGCGTTTGGCGCCCAGGGTGACGGCCTGATAAAGCCTGACCCGGTGACCAATCACTGCTGTTTCGCCTATGACGACGCCGGTGCCGTGATCAATAAAGAAACTCTCGCCAATGGATGCGCCGGGATGAATATCGATACCTGTCTGCGAGTGGGCGATTTCCGAGATAATTCTGGCGATTAGTGGCGCGCCGAGTTTATATAAATTGTGAGCAAGACGATGGTGTATCACCGCGGTAATCCCCGGGTAACAGACCAGCACTTCATCTGTGGACCTTGCCGCCGGATCTCCCTCATAAGCCGCTTGAATATCGGTTGCCAGCAAACTTCTGATAGCGGGTAATTCCGAAGCAAATTGTTTGATCATTTCATTGGCGCTGAGTTTGGGCTGGTCAAAGTGATTATTTTGTTCCGTAATAAATTCAAGTTCGCAATTGACTTGTGCATAAAGTTGATTTAACACGCTATCCAGAGTGTGTCCCACATAAAAGTCAACGCCTTCTTCGTTAAGGTCGGGCAAGCCCATGCGGTTGGGAAATAAAATGGTAGCCAAATGTTCGACAATTTCTCCAAGAATTTTTTTGGAAGGTAATTTTGGCGGCAGCGTACGCTGTTGGGAACTGTCAAGCGATTGCGAGCGCAAGTTGCGCAGCTCGGCGACTAAATTGTCTATACCCCAGAAAACATTGTTCTTTAAATCCATAGTGTTTTGCCTTGATTAGGGAATACGCGTTGAAAACTGAATCGAGCCGGTATCAGTTTTTGGAGAAATGGCTATTATACGTTCAACCCGGCTTAACAAACAGTTTGCGTCACCTGTAGAATAGATAAGATAATGCCCGCGCGTTTTGGCGTAAACTCGCGTGGGCGCGAAAACCATTGCACAAAAATGCTCCAAAATGACGTGGATTTTAGTCATGATGAGGCACTAAACATGAGCAAAAAGAATTGATATTTGAAAACTCATAGTTTCTACTAGTCTATACTTGACAAAACCGATTTGAGCTTGGAGAAACCACTTAGTGTCAAAGCCTATATTAACAACTGAAGTTAAAATGTTTGTGATTACCCCAGCACTAATATTTGTAGCTTTGGGAGGACTGTATTTATTAATTCGAAGTTTGCTGAATGATGATCAAACGGCAGCATTAATTGTTTTTGGCGTGGGTGTTTTTTTAATGCCGTTCGTTACTTATCTGTCTGGAAAAAAAGCTTTGCAGGCATTTCTAGGCGCGGGAATCGATTCCATAGAAAGTTATATCCGTACTATGAATAATGTTAATTCGGCTTCCGGAACGCAAGCAAACCCCGCCAGCATCCTGGCTGTTTTGGAACAGCTGAATTTAAAGGTGGAAACTCTATCCACAGATATCAGCCATGATGTCCGGAAAATTAATTCTGAAATTGAACAGCTTTCCGCCGGCGCCAATGAAATTTTGTTTAATTCCCAGATTCAGACGGCTTCTGTGAATGACGCCAAAATGGTGATGAGCGAAATGTCGCAATCCATCCAGCTGGTCGCCAGTTTGACCAAGGATAGTGAAGCCAATTCCATAAAGGCGACCAATCAATCTGCAAATGGCGAGAGAGTGGTTGGGGATGCTGTTTTGGTGATGAAATCAATTGCTGAAACCATGATGAGAGCTTCTCAAAAGATTTACGATTTAAGCAGTCACACCCACGATATTAGCCAAATAGCCACGGTCATTAAGTCGATTGCCGAGCAAACTAATTTGCTGGCGCTGAATGCAGCTATTGAAGCCGCCAGAGCTGGCGAGCAGGGAAGGGGATTTGCTGTGGTGGCCGATGAAGTCCGTAGATTAGCGGAAAGAACGGCCCAGTCTACAGAAGAAATCACTACAACCATTAATGTGATGCAGCACCAGACTAAGGATGCTGCCGATGTGATCAACCAGGCCATGCCCTTGATGGAACAAGGTGTTGAGAAGGCCAATCTGGCTTCGGATGTGCTGATGACCATACATGCCGAATCACAAAACACCTTGGAAAAAATATCGCTTTTAGCCAGCAAAATGATTGAGCAATCAGCGCTTGCCAATAATGTTGTGGAAAGTGTTACCCAGATATTGGATATGACAGCGAATACCGATATTGTTGCAGAAAAAACCTTGCAAATATCGGTCAGCATTTCGCAATCGGCCATGGAATTACTTGAACAGGCCAGAGAGAAAAGCACGAAGGCTTTTCCTTAGTTCAATACTTGATGCAAGACAGATTGCTGGCGTATCCCCCTATCATTTTGTAGTGCAAAAGGTGTTAATCACATGGAAGGCATTAAATAATTTTTTCCTATTTTAAGGAGATTCACATGACTTTAATCAATTGGTCCAGCATGTTTTCCGTTGGCGTCAATGAAATTGATAACCAGCACAAAAAACTAATTGATCTCATCAATCAGCTCAACGACGCCATGCATGCCGGCAAAGGCGCGGAAATACTGGGGAAAGTATTATCGGAGCTGGTGAACTACACGGTATACCATTTTAATTACGAAGAAAGTTTAATGGCCCAGCATCATTACGACGATACGCCGGCCCACAAGCTTGAACATAAAAAATTTATTGAAACAGTCGGCGCCTTTAAACAGAAATTTGATTCCGGCAACGCGGTTATTTCTGTAGAAATTATGAATTTTCTGCGAGACTGGCTGACCAATCATATTATGAAAACCGATAAAAAATTGGGTCAGGGTTTAGTCAAAGCCGGGGTTAAATAAAGTTTTTTCGGCTGCCTTTATTGAAGCATAAAGGCATGGTCAAAATCCCTAAAATTTTGGTCATGCCTAACGCAAGCTTATTCATTAGCCTTTTATACTGTTTGATCATTCCGGGCTGAAATTCGTAGATGGATTTTCGACTACCTGCTAGACTTTAAAACAGCTGAAATAATTTCCGGAGCCTAGTAAATGCAATATCGTCTTATGATTCTGGCAATGCTGTCATCATGCCTTTTCGGATGCGCCAGTATTTTCAACAGTCCTTATCAAGACTTTAAAATTGTCACCAACAATAATATGGATGTTGGAAATACCCGTTGCGTATTATCCAATTACCGGGGGTCATGGCTAGGCCATCCCGACAATACTTTGATCATACACAGAGATAATAATGTCCTTGATATTCAATGCGAGAACTATTATCAATTCGGCAGACTGATTATTACTCCGGATTTCCAGGGGCTTTATCTGGTTAATGATGTCCTGTTCGGTGCTGTGATTACCAGTTTGTACGATGACTATACCGGGGCTTTTTATCAATATCAGCCTATTTCCGCCATAGAGATGAAGGCAAAATAGTCAGACATTGTTAGTTGCAGGCTCTTGGATGCCGGCGCGGATGCGGTTTTGAGCCGGCCAAGTGGCAAATTTATATTTTTTTTATATTGTCTGCGGAAATATTAACAGTCTTTTTATAGGTTTTCTCTTAGACTGCTACCGTCTTAACAACTAGAGTAATACCATGATTGAGCGATGTTATGTGGGTATAGATAAAACTGAAAATGATGAATGGATGGTGGTCTGGTCGGATCAAGGAAAATTAAATTTTTCCAGACCCTACAAAAATACTCCGCTAGAGATTCAATCCCTGGTGGGTTTTATTTCCGAACATTGCGAAAAACCTAAAATCTGTCTGAATTCCGCCAACCCGGCTGCTTTTAATTTAATCACGCAGGTCAGCAGCATTCCGGGTGTGGAAGTGATACTGATGTCTAAAGCCGGTCTAAGATTGCATTTAAACTGGTTGCCGAAAGATTTGCCTGATATCAGCCAGACTTTTCAAAATGATACCCGTCGCGCCTATTGGATGGCATGTTGTGCCGAACGGATGATTTAACCTAGAAGACCGCAGTTGGGCGCGCCCTCGACTGACGGGTGACAGATATTCAAAATACCCTATCGGTATTGGTCAACCTTTGTGTCTACAGTGAAGCGGACAATTGCGGTTTCTAGGTTTAAGTTGCTTTCTGCGGTAAAGAATATAGTAAGCTAGTACAATAAAAAGGCTGGCTTAATATTGATTAGTTCTTTGCAAGTGACTATTACTCTGTGAAGTAAAAGCAATAGCGTAGTCTTGATGTCACGCAGTGTCATCGGGAAACTCGAAGCCTATATCCTTGATTCCGTGTGGCTTTGTCAAGGCTGCGCTGAATTGTTGCTTGCAAATTAAATTAAATTGAAATGATGGCATGAATTTAGAAAGACCGGACCCGGATGAACTGCTTGCCCGCGTAGAACGTGAAAATGCCAAAGCCAAGCGTGGACGGCTAAAGATTTTTTTTGGCGCGGCGGCGGGCGTTGGTAAAACCTATGCCATGCTGCTGGCCGCCAGAGAACGCAGATCTGAAAAACTGGATGTTTTAATTGGCTTGGTTGAGACCCATGGCCGTAAAGACACTCAAGCCCTGCTGGAAGGTTTGGAGATTTTGCCGACCAGACAGATTGATTACAAAGGCACAGCCTTATATGAATTTGATATTGATGCAGCGTTGAAGCGCCGGCCGACTATCATTATTGTCGATGAATTAGCCCACACCAACGCCCCGGGCTCCCGCCATCCCAAGCGCTGGCAGGATATCAATGAATTACTGGATGCAGGTATTGACGTTTATACGGCGTTGAATGTTCAGCATTTGGAAAGTCTGAATGATGACGTAGGCCAAATTTCCGGCATCCGGGTTTGGGAAACAGTGCCGGATACCGTATTTGAAGATGCCGACGAAGTTGAGTTGGTCGATCTGCCCCCCGATGAACTGCTGATCCGGCTTAAAGAGGGCAAAATTTATTTGCCTCAGCAAGCGCAGGAAGCGGTTAACCACTTTTTCCGAAAAGGTAATCTGATTGCCCTGCGGGAACTCGCCTTAAGACATACCGCCAATCGGGTGGACGCCCAAATGCTGGATTACCGGGAAGGCCATTCCATTCAGGATGTCTGGCAGGTTAGCGAACGGATACTGGTCTGCATAGGCCCAAACGGTTTGGCCGAACGCCTGGTCAGAGCGGGAAAGCGTCTGGCGACCAGTCTGCGGGCTGAATGGATAGTCGCCTATGTGGAAACCCCGCAGTTACAACGCATGCCCGCGGAAAAGCGGGATGGCATACTCAGAATATTGCGTCTGGCCGAGCAACTGGGAGCGGAAACCGTCACTCTGAGCGCGCCGGAATTAAGCGAAGCGCTGATCCGTTTTTCCCGTGAACGCAATATCAATAAAATTTTAATCGGCAAACCCGCTAGGCGCGGCTGGAAACGTTGGCTAATGGGGTCGGTTGTGGATGTGCTGATCGGCAATGCCCATAACATCAATATCTATCTGCTGGGTAGCCCGCATCAGGCAGACAGGGTTGATCATCAGTCTGAGCAATCTTTATTTAGAAAAAGTCCGTTGCCGGGGCTGATGCAACGTATTCCTTCCAAAACTAAACAACGTTATCAAGGGTATATTTGGGCTGTTGCGGTAACCTTTATCAGTACTATGGTCGGACACTTGGTGTTCGGCCAGTTGGAATTGGCCAATCTGGTAATGGTTTATTTGTTAGGGGTGGTATTTGTCGCCACACGTTACGGACGCGGCCCTTCCATTGTCGCTTCGGTATTGGGCGTGGGCATCTTTGATTTTTTGTTTGTTAAACCCTATTTTAGTTTTTCGGTTGGCGACAGTCAGTTTCTGATTACCTTGCTGGCCATGCTGGTCGTGAGTATCGTTATCAGTAATCTGATGATTAACGTGCGTTCCCAGGCCAAGGTGGCTTCTCATCGGGAACGACGGGCCGCGGTTTTATACGCCATGAGCAAGGATTTGGCCGCTAGCCAAACTGAAGAGGATGTAGTGCGCACTGCAGTACGGCATTTAAATTCCGAGTTTAGCAGCCGTAATGTCATTCTGTTTCCTAATCAGCAAGGCAGAGTGATTTTTCCAAAACGCAAAGCCCTGGCTGAGTCCCTGCGCGGCGCTGATTTAAGCGTGGCGCAGTGGGTATTTGATCATAACGAAATGGCCGGTCATGGCACCAATACCTTGCCGGGAGCAGCGGCTATATATTTTCCATTTCAAAATGAAGACAAGGTTCTGGGGGTATTGGCATTGTTGCCGGTGAATCTAAGAAGGGTGTTTTTACCGGAACAGCAAAAATTGCTGGAAACCTTTTTACGGCAAATCGGGCAGGCTATCGCTAGAATTCGATTTTCCGAACAGGCCAGATTGACCCATACTCAAATAGAAGCGGAACGCTTGCGGAATTCTTTACTCAGCGCGATTTCCCATGATTTGCGGACGCCTTTGGCGACCATCATAGGTTCGGCCAGTACCTTGCTGGAAGAAATGGGGCATTTGAAATTGCAGGATCAACAGGATTTAACCAAAGCCATTGTCGATGAAGCTGAAAGAATGTCCAGTCTGGTGAATAATATTCTGGATATGGCCCGGCTGGATTCAGGCGCGTTGGAGTTAAACAAGGAATGGCATCCGGTTGAGGAGATTATTGGCACAGTGCTGACGTTCTCGCAAAAACAATTGACAGGCAGGTCGGTCAAGGTTAAGTTGCCACCGGGTATGGCTATGGTTTATGCTGATTCTGTGATGATAGAGCAGGTTTTGATTAATCTGCTTGAGAATGCGGTTCGCTATACTCCGGCTGGCAGCGATCTGGAAATTGAAGTGGAGACTTCCAATACCGCCGTTAGAATTTCTGTTGCCGACAATGGGCCTGGTATTCCGCCTGGGCTTGAGGAGCGCTTGTTCGAAAAATTCTATCAAACCCGTCACGAGACGGCGCAGAGCGGAGTCGGCTTGGGGTTGCCTATCTGCCGGGCGATTATAGAGGTGCATGGCGGTAAAATTTTTGCGGAGAACCGGCCAACCGGCGGGGCTTTATTCACTTTTATATTGCCATTGGATCAGCCTCCGCCCGTGCTTGAAGAATAATCCTAGAAACCGCAGTTGACCGCTTATGAGCATCAAAAAACGTTGTCGTATCAAAATGTTGGTATTATTTGAGGAATTACCTTTTGGGTTTGGCCGCTACACATCCGATAGCACCTTTTTCTGGTTGCCTGACTGTGTTACTTTTCCCTTGCAGGGAATGGCCATGCGCGGAAAAAGTGCCTTGTCAGACAACCAGAAAAAGGCACTCTCGAATATGTCCAACTGCGGTTTCTAGGATAATCCTAGAAACCGCAGTTGACCGCTTATGAGCATCAAAAAACGTTGTCGTATCAAAATGTTGGTATTATTTGAGGAATTACCTTTTGGGTTTGGCCGCTACACATCCGATAGCACCTTTTTCTGGTTGCCTGACTGTGTTACTTTTCCCTTGCAGGGAATGGCCATGCGCGGAAAAAGTGCCTTGTCAGACAACCAGAAAAAGGCACTCTCGAATATGTCCAACTGCGGTTTCTAGGATAATCCTAGAAACCGCCATTTGCAGTTTAATGGTTTAATAATTTTAAAAATCCGCACAATTTTCCTTAACTGATACCGATTATGTCTAAAAGCGATCCTGTGATTATCGTTATCGAAGATGATCCGCCTATCCGGCGTTTTCTGCGAACAGGTCTGGCTACTAAAGGCTTTACTGTTTTTGAAGCGGATACCGGTAAACAAGGTATCGTAGAGGCTGGTGTCCGCAAGCCCGATCTGGTGATTTTGGATCTCGGCTTGCCGGATATGGATGGGGTTGAAGTGATCAGGGCGATTAGGGCTTGGAGCAGCATTCCAATTATTATTTTGTCTGCCCGCAGTAGCGAACATTTTAAAATTGACGCTCTGGATGCCGGTGCAGACGATTATTTGACCAAACCGTTCGGATTTGGCGAACTGTTAGCCAGAATCCGGGTGGCTTTGCGGCATTCCGTTCGGCCTTTGGAACAATTGCAGAACGAAGTTTTCGTACTGGAGAATCTAAAAGTTGATTTAGTGAACCGCGTAGTGACGCTTGATGATAACGAAGTCCATCTTACCCCTATTCAGTATAGATTATTGACAGTCCTGGTCAAAAACGCTGGTAAAGTCTTGACCCATCAGCAAATCCTTAAGGAAGTATGGGGGCCGTCCTATCAGGAAAATGCCCATTACTTGCGGATTTATATGAGTCAATTACGCCAGAAACTCGAACAAGATCCCACCCAGCCGCAAATACTTTTAACCGAGTCCGGTGTTGGTTATAGATTAAAGTTATAATCAAGGCTTAGGAGGCTGTCCGTTAAAATTAGTGAGCCGCGGATTGTTTAAACCCTATGAATGGTCATTGATTCCCTTATCAGGCGGATTTTTACACGGTAGTTTTAATTAAAAAGCATTGCGGCATATAAGGAATGGTTCAAAAAAACCGTTTAAACTGGTTCATTACAACAAAAGATATGGGATGATTAGTCCGGGTCTAATATTTTCTGGTGGCTTACATGCTTTCCGGTTGTGGCATAAAAATAGCATGATTTGATCGTTAGTTTTAGAAGGCCGGATTACCGGCTTTTGCGAATTTTGCTTACTGCTTCCATCTTTCCTTTAAGAGAGGGCGCCATGAAAAACCATATCCATAGAATTGCGAAATACACTGCTTTGATTTTGATTTCTGCAATGCCGTTTTCGGCAGATGTGCTTGCCGATTCAGAGAAAGATCAAAACGAGATCGCCACTTTAAAATTTGTTGAAAATGACGTGATACTTCCCAAACGGAATTTGCTTGGCGAGGAAAGCGAATAAACATTCCGTTAAAACCGGTGGCAGAAGGACGCTTACCCATATGCCTATTCGGCATCGCTGGATACGATGCCGAATCTCGGTTTTAGGTGATTAAAGCGGTAGAGACTTGAAAAGCACGCAGTGAAACCCATCAATTAGGCCTGCACATTTTGGTTTCGCAACCTCTCTACCCATTTTACCCAATAAAATCAAAATTCTTATATATCCTCTTTTACTAATTTTTTTAGTATGCTTTTACTGATCTTGGCAACAAACTCTTCCGGGTTTTCGTAACCTTGCTGCTGGATAAATTCGACAACGCCTTTGACCAGTTTTTTGGTCTCGGCAATTTCCTGATGTGTGCGGCCGCAACCTGTGCAGTGATCGCCGTCTGTCGTGCATTGATCGACGCAGGGACTGTATCTCATGTATTCTCCTGTGGATTAAAAACAGTCATGAACTCGGAAAAACCGCCATTGGATAAACTCAGGGCGCATCTAACTGCGGTTTCTAGGCTAAAGGGTTTTGCTAAGCTGAAAAGTATATCAGAAGCCAAGATTTTACAATATCGATAACAGATTCCGTTTGACTACTATCCATAACCGGATAGAATCACTCATACAAGCAAATCAAGGTGTCAAAAGCTTAGAGACTGCGATTCTACTGAACTGATTCCGGGAGGCCAACATGAAAGGCGATAAATCAATAATAGAAATTTTAAATGATCTTCTGGCTGGTGAACTGAGTGCATCGGATCAATATTTGATTCATGGCGAAATGTTTGCAGATTTTGGTCTGCATCATCTTGCCGAAAAAAGTCTGCACGAATCCGATCACGAAAGACTGCACGCCAGAGCATTGATACAACGGATTTTGTTTCTGGAAGGGGTGCCGAACATGACCAAACGCCCGGCCATTCTGATAGGCGGAACTGTTCCGGAAATGCTTAAATTCGATCTGGATATCGAATATCATGTGGTTGGCGAATTGAAAAAAGCCATCGCCGCCTGTGAAACCATTAAAGATTATGTCAGCCGCGATATGCTGACCATACAGCTGGATGATACCGAAATGGACCATGCCTACTGGCTGGAAAAACAATTGCGTTTAATTAGTCTGGTTGGTCTGGAAAATTATCTGCAAAGCCAAATGAAACCAACTGTCCAATAACGGGAGTAATATTATGAAAGGCGAAAAAGCAGTCATCGAGATTCTCAATAAAGTTTTAAAAAACGAATTAACCCTAATAAACCAGTATTTTTTGCATGCGCGAATGTTTCGCAACTGGGGTCTGGAAAAGCTCAATGATTACCAGTATAAGCAGTCAATCAGGGTGATGAAGGAAGCCGATCAGTTGATAGAACGCATTCTGTTCCTGGAAGGGCTACCCAATCTGCAAAATTTAGGCAGATTGCTGATAGGTGAAAATCCTGAAGAATGTCTGAAAGGCGATCTGGAAAACGAAATCAACCAGCAACGGCCATTATTGATAGAAGCCGTGGCTTTGTGCGAAACACTGCAGGATTTTGTCAGCCGCGATTTGTTAACGGAATTGCTGGAACACAACGAAGATGCCATAGACTGGCTGGAAACCCAGCAAGGCCTGATCAAAGACGTCACCTTGCCGAATTATTTACAATCGCATATCGAACAGGATTGAGTTTAGCTGGGCCGGTTACCCCAATAGTGGGGACGGCCCGATAAAATCAATATCCAATTAAGGCTTTGCCGCTTTGAATGCATATGGCGCCAATACCGGTTCAGCGGCGAAATTGCCCGGTAAATCGCCCGTCAAACTATTCAGAAAAGCCACCAGATTATTAATTTCCTGATCGCTAAGCGCCTTGGAAAGTTGCAATTTGGCCATGATTCGGACAGCCTTCGGCAATTCAGCAATAGAACCGTCATGAAAATACGGCGGAGTCATGGCGACATTGCGCAGGCTAGGCACCTTGAAAAGGTATTTATCGGTTGCCAGCTTGGTTAGATTAAACCGGCCTTCGTCAATCGGCTGGCTGCCGGTCTCTTGCCAATAATCGCCGAAAACTCCGAACTTCTCGAATTCAGCGCCACCTATCCCCACGCCGTTGTGACAGGATGAGCAGCCAATATTGATGAAGGTATTTAAGCCTTGCTGAGCTTGAAGTGACAATGCGGAGGAATCGCCTTTCAGAAAGGTGTCGAACGGCGACAGTGTGATGAGCGTACGTTCGTAAGCGCCAATGGCTTTGCCCCAGTTTTCCGGCGTCACCGTCTCCTTATCGCCCGAAAAAGCTTGTGCAAACTCGTTTGCATAACCAAACGCCTTGAGCTTTGCAATGACTGCCGCTGGGTCAGGATTACCGAAACTGGTAAACCCTGTCAGCGATTTCATCGCTTGTTCCTCAACATTTTCGCGGTCGCCTATCCAATGGGCTTTGAACTGCAGCGCGGCGTTCAGTACGGTGGGGGCGTTACGGGAGTTTAGACGATGTTCCACGCCTATTGATTTCATCAAAGCGTCAGTTCCGTAAAGTGCGGGACGATGGCAGGTCGCGCAGCTTACTGTACCGTCCAGGGAAAGCCTGGGATCGAAAAACAGTTTTCTGCCCAGTTCGGCCTGCACCGGTATAACCGGAAATTCCTTGGTCGCCATATTCGTGGGCAGCGGTTTGAATATCCGGTTAGCCTTTTCCTGTAAAGACGCACCCATCTCCTGGGCTTGAACCGCAGCCGCAAACAAAGTTGCCACCCAGGCTATCCGCGCTATCGGGCGGTTTGATGCGGATTGCGATGCAAGTATTCGCTTGAGCATGCTCATAGGTTTCGTCATGATAAATCTCCAGTCAAACATAAAACAGCGCATCCGGAATAAGCTACGCGAAATCCGGCGATGCCTTGAAGTAACAAGTGCTTTTATTTTCGAAGAATTGGGATGTTTCCGATCAAAGCCTTCCGGCCGCAGCCGGCTTTGTTGCAAACATTACTACATTCAAAACAGAATTAGCAAGAGTAAATAGCCTATCTGCAACTCAATCTGCTTGTCGACGCTTAACCTAAAAATCAGGAGGCGGGAACTAATCAAAACGCATGTAATCTGCTGAAACTATGGAAAGTTTAGTTATGCTTTTAAAGTCACATTATTTGAGCTTGACAAATGTTCAAATATTATTGAGAATTGTTCTCAATAACATGTTTTTGTTGCAATCATGAGGTGTTTGCTGTATGTATATCTGTATCTGTCATGCCATAACGGAAAAAGATATTGATCAGGCTGTCTGTAAAGGCGGCCAATCGCTTAGGGATTTGCGCAAGGAATTAAATTTAGGCACTGAATGCGGGCTATGTGCAGATGCTGCGCGCCAATGTCTTTCCTCAGCTTTAAAGAAAAAAGCGGCAGAAGGCCGGAAAAGCTGTCTAATCGCTGCTTAGATTCAATACAAATGCTTAGGATAGATTGGCGTTTTGTGAGTTAAGCAAGTTTTAATATTAAATCGTTAGACTGAATTTGTTGATGCGCAGACACTTAAATAATGCGTAATTTTTGTTTTGTCACGCGCGTCAACGCGCGTCAATAAAATATCTTGACAGTAGCCTGAGGAGTGGCAGTTAACGCTGCTGCTTTTCGGGTGTAATCACTGCCTGTTCCTATGATATTTTTCAATATTAACGTTACTAGTAGGCTGTCCGAGAATAGAAACTGTATAGGGCATAGGGCGCAATAGGCGTTAGCCGTATTGCGCCGCATGTTGGCCTTCGATCATCCGGCGTATTACGCTTCGCTAATACGCTCTATGGCCCTGTCCGAGAATATAACATTCTCGGACAGCCTCCTAGCACGTATACTTGAATGATCGTTAATTAAAATTAAACTAAAGGAAAAGCCATGAATAAAAAAACTTTGTTGCTCGCTACTGTTTTAATGTTGCCTTTCACAGCTGTGTTAGCAGATCCTGTAGAAGACGGTCCGCACGGTCATAGTCCTAAGCGCTTGGAAAAGGCCTTGGCGTTAACGCCTGACCAGACTACAAAAGTGGAAGCGATTTTCAAGGAAGAACATGAAAAATTTCGCGCCCTCCACGAAGAATCTCATAACCGTATCAAAGAAGTTTTGACTCCCGATCAAGTTGCAAAATGGGAAGAGATTATCAAACAGCATAAAGAAAAACGTCATCATCACAAAGAATAACGGCAAGCCTTGAAATAATTTGCCGGACAGCCCGAAAGGCTGTCCGGTCATGAAGGGGCTGGTGTCCAAAGCACTTTTAGTTCCGGGGATTTTAATGTTCCCGGCGATTAACTCCCGGTTTCCAGGTATTTACGGTTGATTTTCAAACAGCTAATGCCTGCAGCCTTGCAAGCCGCCGGTATGAACAACAATAAGCCGTTGTCCCGGCTGGAAAAATCCCTGTCTTAATAAATCGAATATTGCGTACATTAGCTTGCCGGTGTAAACCTGATCCAGCGGGATGCCGTGTTTTGCGGTAAATTCCCGCATAAAAGCCAATAACGCCGGGGTGGTTTTGGCAAAGCCGCCAAAATGGTAATTCTGGGCAATTTGCCAATTTCGGCAAGCATGCCGGTGATTTATTTTATCCAGTATAGTTTGGACATCCTGATTCAAAAACTCGGCATGTTTTAAGGCCGCCACCCCCAAAATTTGCCTGGTTGCCGGGGTGTTGGCAATTAAGCCCGTTAGAGTAGTAGCGGTGCCGCAGGCCACAGCCAGACAATCAAAATCCAGGCTGATTTCGCTGACGATTTCCGCCACTCCCTGTAAGGCCATCTCAGTTGCGCCGCCTTCCGGAATCCAGTATTGATTGGGATTGATATCAGGTAAGCTGTCCGGTGCTTTAAAGTCTCTTAGCTTTCTATAATCACTGCGGCTAACAAATTGCAGTTTCATGCCCCAATCCTGCATATCGCTTAAGGTGGGGGTAAGTTTTTCCGGCGGTTCGCCTCTGACTAGAGCCGTGGCTTTTACGCCTAGCAGCTTTCCGGCATAGGCCAAGGCGTGCAGGTGGTTGGAATATTGTCCGCCCATGCTGATGATCTCATTTGCGCCAAGATTTAAAGCCTGATTGATCGGGTATTTCAGTTTACGCCATTTATTGCCGGAAACAACCGGATGCAGCAGGTCATCGCGTTTCATCCATAATTCCACATGATGTTGGGCAAATTCCTTGTCATCAATACGGCTGAGCGGAGAGGGGCGGAAAGTTTGCTGCAGAGTCTGAATGCATGGATGCAGGTTGAAGTTCATTGGGCCTGTTTAAGCGCCCAGGCTATATCGGCAGCCTGTCTATTGGCTTTGATATCATGCACGCGGAATATTTTTACCCCAGCCATCACGCCCAGCGCAGTGGTGACTGCGGTGGCGGTGACTAGCTCGCTGGGTTCGTTAACATTGCAAATATTACCCATAAAGCGCTTGCGGCTGGCGCCCAGCAAAACCGGAAAACCCAAGTCTACAAATTGATCCAGATGGGCTAACAGCGACAGATTGTCCTGTTTTCGTTTGCCAAAGCCTATGCCTGGGTCCAGAATGATATTTCCGGTTTTAACGCCAGCTTTGATGGCGGCCTCAATACGTTTTTGCAAGGCCAGTTTAATTTCAGCGATTGCATCTTCGTAATAAGGGTTATCCTGCATGGTCTGCGGATCGCCTTGCATATGCATCAAGACGATCGGCGTCTCGCAGCTTGCCGCCACGGCCAGCATTTCGGCGTCATCCAGTCCTGCGGAAACGTCATTGATAATGTTGGCGCCGGCCTGGATCGCCTCTGCCGCAACCTGACTGGAACGGGTATCAATGCTGATGGGGAAAGCCGAGTTTAAATCCCGAATAGCCTTAATAACAGGTATTACCCGTTTGATCTGAACTTTAGCCGCTACCGGTTGAGAACCCGGACGCGTGGATTCGCCGCCGACATCAATCAAATCCGCGCCTTCTTCCAGCATTTTTTCAACCTGACTGATTGCTTCCGTTATGTCGATATACTTGCCGCCATCGGAAAAACTGTCCGGAGTGACATTTAAAATACCCATGATTTGCGGACGCAGCAACTCAGACATTGGCGCCGCAACAACGTTTGAATTTCTTGCCGCTGCCGCATCCGCAAGCGGCATTTTTGCCGAGGTTGGTAGCGGAACTGACTTTGCCGACAGCTTTTATTACGCCGTCCAGATAAAACCAGTGCTGACCGATTTTGCTGAAACGGCTGATTTCATGCATAAAATACGCTTCACCATCCTGTTGGTAAAACGCCTTGAAATCAATCAGACCTTTGCTATCCCAGGCTGCGCCTTTTTTAATGGATAATATCTGCAGCTTTTGCCATTCAGCGGTCTCTTGGGTAAAATCGATTTCTGCCGGGCGCTTGGTTTTATCCCAGCTAGCCAGTAAATAGGCGGCGTTGCGTTGCGCATAGGCAGTAAAACGCGATCGCAACAAAGACTCGGCAGTAGGCGGTATGGCGTCGCCATTGTGATAGCGGCCGCAGCATAGCGAATATTGCAGTCCGGAACCGCATAGGCAAAAATCAGCGTTTATTGGTATAGTCGTCATCAGGTAATTTTACCTAAAATTACCGTAACAATGCCAGATAACTCGGAAATATCACTAATACCAACTTTAGACTGGTTTACACTCATGTTCAGGAGACAACATTGAAAATCGCCTTAAATACCCAGATATTCATCGGAGCCGTGATTGGCGTGGGATTGGGTGTGCTGTTTGCCCAAGCGGGCGCAGAGTCAGAGCTCAGCAAGCAAGGCGTTTATTTTTGCGGCTTGATCGGTAACATCTTTATCGACATGTTGAAAATGGTGCTGACGCCGTTGATATTTACTTCCATTGTGGTGGGGGTGGCCAATCTCAGGCTGCATAGCCAGATGCAAAAAGTCTGGAAAGCTACTTTAGGTTTTTTTGCGTTGACCATGATGATTGCGGTGGGCTTGGGTTTGGGGGCAGCCAATGTCTTTGAGCCCGGAAAAGGCTTGCATCTGGATTTATTTCAACATGCCCAGCAAAATTTTGCCGCAAAAAAAATGACTTTTGCGGAATTTATGGTGGAGTTTCTGCACGGTTTATTCGTTAATCCGTTTGCGGCGCTGGCGCAAGTCAATGTGTTAGCCATAGTAGTATTCGCCATGTTTGTCGGGGTGGCGATTGTGGTCGGCGGTAATCGTTACAAGAATATCCTGCAGATAATGCAGGAGGGTCTGGAATTGATATTGCGCATGGTGGGATGGATCATGCGGTTGTCGCCATACGGTATTGCGGCTTTGCTGGCCAAACTGTTGGCAACCCAGGACGTGTCCTTGATAGGCAGTCTGGTCAAATTTATTTTCGTGGTGTTAGGCACCACCTTGTTGCACGGTTTTGTGGTGCTGCCGGCTTTACTGTTTTTGTTTGCCGGAGTCAGCCCATACCGTTTTTTTCGCGGAGCTAAAGCCGCGTTAATTACCGCGTTCGCCACCAGTTCCAGTTCGGCGACCATGCCGGTCACCTTACAATGCACCGAGCAGCATTTGCATGTCAAACCGGAAATAGCCGGTTTTGTGGTGCCGATTGGGGCAACCGTCAATATGGACGGCACAGCGCTTTACGAAGCCTCGGCAGCCTTGTTTGTGGCAAATCTGGCCGGCATTGAACTGGAATTGGGTCAGCAGCTCATCGTATTTTTTACCTGTATGGTTGCGGCGATAGGCGCCCCCGGAATTCCAAGCGCCGGTATGGTGACCATGATTATGGTGTTGCAAGCCGCAGGTCTCCCCACCGAAGCCATCGCCATATTACTGCCTATCGACAGGTTGCTGGATACGGTCAGAACCATGGTTAATGTCGAGGGCGATATGATAGGCAGTCTGGTGGTGCAAAGTCTGGTGAAAGATTGAGTTATCACTCTGACCATGCTAGGCCCCTGCCGGATCGCATCCTCAGCAATGGGGAGCCGATTCGATAATCTGAATTAAATAGGCCAGTTCACGGAATATTTTTTGCTGTTGTAGTTATTGATTTCTTTTAAGGACTAGAATTTTTTCAGTATGTGGTAACAGCCATTTACTGTAGTTGTATTCATTGATTTCGGTAAAATCAGGTTCGTTGGTAAAAGCAATCCTGTATGAAGGGTGATAATTCATATGATCATAAACCTTGGTGTCATTATGCATACGAAATGTCGTATAACCGTTAAACTCGTTACCCCCGTCAATATTAGTTTCATTATTATTAGTTAAATCATTCAGCGCTAGCCATCGTACTCTATTCCAAGTTAAATAATCCTTTGTGCCTAAAACGGCAAATAAAGAAAAAAATACAAGTATCGCATTTGCCGGGTAATAAGCATAATGATTACTCGTTTCAAGGCGACTGAGGATGGGATTTGAAATCCCTATTAGACCGGCAAGGACAAATGGAAGAACCGGCACAAAGTAACGGTCAAAAAATGTATTCGATGCAATTAAAGGCAGAAAATAAATAATTGAACTCAACAATAGAAAAAAGCCGATGTAAAAGTTGTTGCTTTGTTTTTTCTGTAAACCTTGTTTATTCACAAATTCAAAACATCTAGCGAAAATAATTGTCAATAATAAAGCTCCGCCTAAAATGCTGATTAAAGTTACCACAAACCATAATGCTTTTGGTAATTCCAGTATCTGGCTGAGGCCATTATCATTTAAATAGGGCAAAGCTAAAGGTCCGAATCCGGATTTGATTATTATATTGCCTACGCTGCTATTAAAAGGCATCATTTGTGCTACGCCGCTACTAATTGGCATGAATTTTTCATTTAATATTAGCCATGCTGAAAGTTCAAGCAATAATCCAATAAGTAATAAGTGGTATTTCCTAGACAGTTTTAATAAATTTTTTGCTGATAATATTAAATATGGCGATAAAAATAAGCCCATATACAAAAATGTGGAATGAAAATTCGCAATTAAAAGCTTAACAAGCCATTTGGGATTGTCGAGCGTGATTGCCAATGCGGCTGATTTGATATAATACTGTTCCGGAAGTCTATGGTTTTCTATAGACCATCGCTGGAATATAAGCAAAGCAAAAGTACTGATGATTATAGGAGCGCTTGCTTGTAATAAATAGCGGAGCTTAATGCCGTTCATATAAATTAAAGTAAGCCCGTAAGCGATTGGAATAGCTATTGCCAATTGTCTTGATAGAGTAGCTGCAACCACTAATATCGTAGCAATAATTAAGTCTCGGCTGGAATTGGATCTTAAGTTTCGTGAAAAGAAAAATCCTGAAAAGACGATTATTGCAGTGTATGAAACATCAGTCATAAAGGTATATGACAGCAAATAGTATACAGGATTGGCGGCGAGAGTTAATGTGGCGATGATAACCATATATCTAGGTTGCCGAAAGTCACGGATCAGGAGATAAGTGCCAATGATGCCGGTTATTGATAATACCAGGGTGGAAATTCTTAGCGCTGTGTATGAAAACCCTGCCGGAAGACAAAATAACGAACCCCATAAGACATTGGTAAGCAAGGGCATTGATACCCATCCGGTTGGATTATATTGACCATTTTCCAAAAAGCGTTCGACAGTAATGCCATAAAGCCAGTCATCATTTAGGGGGAAATCACCAATAGGATTGACAATAAATATGATAATGAACCATATTGTTGTAATAGCGGCTATATCTATTACAGCTTGTTTGGTAGTGATAAAAGGTGAATTGTTGGATTCAATAATGTCTGACATGGTATTAACCTTGGAATTTAGTATGAATACAGGCAGAACAAAACCCGTCGGCCGGAATTGAGTCAGCAGTTAATCGTATTTTTTACCTATATGGTTACAGCGATAGGCGTGCCGGGGATTCCAAGCGTCGGCATGGTGACCATGATTATGGTGTTGCAAGCCGCAGGTCTGCCAACAGAAGCCATTGTCATATTATTGCCCGACAGGTTGTTGGATACAGTCAGAACCATGGTGATTGTCGAGGGCGATATGATAGGCAGTCTGGTGAGAGATAAATAAGCTACCGTCAATTCGCTTTTATAGGTGGATTTTAAATAATTCAAACTCAAACACAATCCGTACATCTACCTATCTAAAGCAAACAGGGTAGAGTCCGACAGTTACGACGTTATCCTTAAAAATAAACCTTGATTTTTACGGCATATTGCCGTATTTTTTTCATATATGAAAAACACTAAACGCACCACTTCAGCAACTGCCCGCCTTGAAGCGCGTCTGCCCGCCGATGCCTACGCGATGCTCAAGCGCGCTGCCGAAATCCAAGGCCGGACAATCACGGATTTTGTGGTAACCGCTTCTTGTGAAGCCGCCAAAGAAACCATAGAAACAACAGAAATCATCCGCCTTTCTGTCGAAGACCAACGACTTTTTGCGGAATCCATCATCAATCCGCCCGAACCAACTGACGCCCTGATTCAAGCCGCCGCGAAATACTACGAACTTTTAGGGATTAAGTGATCAAACCCCCGGTTTACCGTATCGAAGCCTTAAACAGCGACCATCACCGCGCCGCTTTTTCCTGCAAGGTTGAACCGCTGGACAGTTATTTTCAGACCCAAGTCACACAAGACATTCGCCGCCACATCGAGAATTGTATTGTTGCGGTATCCACGGAAACCGGAGAAGTTGCCGCCTACTACACAATAGCTTTGGCCAGCATACCAACACCAGACCTTC
This sequence comes from uncultured Pseudomonadota bacterium, assembly GCA_963741375.1. Classification (GTDB taxonomy): domain Bacteria; phylum Pseudomonadota; class Gammaproteobacteria; order Methylococcales; family Methylomonadaceae; genus Methylomonas. The sequence goes on along the minus strand of CAVUMJ010000183.1, from coordinate 20,245 downwards.
CGCCGGAAGAAATCAAACGCTTGCCCCGTTATCCAACTCTGCCCGCTGTACGGATTGGGCGGCTAGCCGTGGACATGAAACATCGAAATCTTGGTCTTGGCCGGATTTTGATTATGGACGCAACCGTAAAAACTCTCCACGCCGCGCCAGCATCTTACGCTTTGCTGGTCGATGCAAAAGACAACAAAGCCGAGGCTTTCTATCAAAAATTTGGCTTTCGTAATCTGGCAGGAATGCCGCGTGTTCTGTTCCTTCCGCTTGCCACAACTCAAAGCGCCTTGTTGCTTGGCAAGGATTTTTAACAGCATTGGGGCAGAATCGACCTATGGCGTTGCAATTATAGAACGAAATCTCGCGATAGACATTGTTTGTCAAATGTACTAACATTGCCATAGTTTGACAAACACCTCGAGGTACAACTATGACCATCACAAATACTGCTGGCGCCCGTTCAGCTCGATTGGGATTTCGCGCCACGCCGGAACAAGAAGCAATACTGCGACGTGCCGCCGATGTCGCGCATAAATCCCTAACCGATTTTATTCTAGACAGCGCTTGCCAAGTCGCAGAACAGACCTTACTTGACCAGCGGCTATTCATGGTCTCAGGCAGCCAGTACCAAGCTCTAATGGAAATGTTGGATCGCCCTGCTCAGGACAATGCCGGCTTACGCGACTTATTTACCCGCAAAGCTCCTTGGGATGCACAATGACTTTACACGATCCGGAGACTTTAGGATCGACGCACCAAATAAATACGTTCGACTGCGGAAAATCGCTGCTCAACGATTGGCTGCTGCGTCACGCCCGCCAGGCGCAAGGAAGTGGTTCGGCCAAAACTTTTGTTGTAACCGACAATGAACGAGTGGCCGGTTATTTTAGCCTTACTGTTGGACAGATTGACACGATAGATGCGCCGGATCGCATCCGCAAAGGCATGGGCCAATATCCTATACCGGTAGTGATTCTGGCGAGGATGGCTGTTGATCTTGCCTACCAGGGAAAGGGTATAGGCGTTGGCATGCTTCAGGACGCCATTAGACGTACGATGTTAATTGCTGAGCAGGCCGGCATCCGAGCGATGCTGACCCACCCGATTGATGAAGAAGCTGCTAGGTTCTACACGCGCTTTGGATTTATCGCTTCTCCGTTGCAGGAACAACAATTCTTGCTTCTGTTAAAGGATGCACGTCAGTGGGTAAGTTAACGTATTTGCCAGTCGATAAGAAAGATTGAAATTTTGCATCTAAATTTCACTCAGGATGTGCAACACCACACTGTAATAGAGTTGGCCGGCTGTGCTCCAGGTTTGCCTTTAAGTTGATAGGTCTAAAGTCAAACGAAATGCTGGAATGTGGGAACTGGGCCTGTGTTCCCAAAAATCCGCAAAACCACGCCAGGCAAATTCGGCGAATTGTCGATAACTGCATTATGCAAAAGAACACCGATAATAATGAGGTATAAGTGATGGCTGAATATGATTTCACTTTGAAGTTTGATATCGCATCTCTTGAATGCGAACCGGAAACCCTGTTAGGCCAACTTTACGAGGCTGGATGTGGGGATGCGATTATTGGTATTGGGCAACCTGGGAGAATCGCCATGAATTTCACCAGGGATTCTAAGTCAGCATTAGAAGCGGTCTCGAGCGCATTAAACGATGTTAACAAAGCAATACCGCAAGCGAAATTAATCGAAGCCACACCCGATTTTGTGGGGTTGACCGATATTGCGGATATTCTGGGGTGCAGCCGCCAAAACATCAGAAACCTATATATAAAATATCGATTGTCCTTCCCATCCCCAATCCATGAAGGCAGCACAACAATTTGGCATTTGGCTAAGGTGCTTTCTTGGTTTAAAGAGAAAGGGGGCTACAAGGTGGAAGACAGCTTGCTCGAGATTTCAGTTACCAACATGAAAATAAATCTCGATCGGCAAATTGGGGAAGCGGCCTAAGTCCAGGCAGGGCATTGGGGGATAACCTTAAACCCATACAAACCAGCCGGAGAAAAGGGCTAATGGTACTGAGTTTTGATCGTCAGTTGACGGTCTCAGGTCGCGTAACTATAAGTGGTGCTGTGACTATTGGTGTCGGCGTCGCTTAGTGTGCGGCCAAAGTCGTCATCCATAAAAGTGATTCGGGTGGGCCCAGCGCGTCATAACTAAATTGCCACGCCAAGCCACTGGTGTAGCTGCCGATAGTCGGCAGGGCGACTTGTTGTAACCAGCCATTTTGAGTTGCGCCGTAATAGCTGTAAGAGGTGGTGTAGCCTTTGAGTGAATAGATCTAAAGTCAAACGAAATGTTGGAATGTGGAAACTGGCCCCGTATTCCGGGCCCCGTATTCCCGTAAACTTCGCAATTATAGAACGAAATCTCGCGATAGACATTGTTTGTCAATTGTACTAACATTGTCATAGTTTGACAAACACCTCGAGGTGCAACTATGACCATCACAAATACTGCTGGCGCCCGTTCAGCTCGATTAGGATTTCGCGCCACGCCGGAACAAGAAGCAATACTGCGACGTGCCGCCGATGTCGCGCATAAATCCCTAACCGATTTTATTCTAGACAGCGCTTGCCAAGTCGCAGAACAGACCTTACTTGATCAGCGGCTATTCATGGTCTCAGGCAGCCAGTACCAAGCTTTAATGGAAATGTTGGATCGCCCTGCTCAGGACAATGCCGGCTTACGCGACTTATTTACCCGCAAAGCTCCTTGGGATGCACAATGACTTTAAACGATCCGGAGTCTTTAGGATCGACGCACCAAATAAATACGTTCGACTGCGGAAAATCGTTGCTCAACGATTGGCTGCTGCGTCACGCCCGCCAGGCGCAAGGAAGTGGTTCGGCCAAAACTTTTGTTGTAACCGACAATGAACGAGTGGCCGGTTATTTTAGCCTTACTGTTGGACAGATTGACACGATAGATGCGCCGGATCGCATCCGCAAAGGCATGGGCCAATATCCTATACCGGTAGTGATTCTGGCGAGGATGGCTGTTGATCTTGCCTACCAGGGAAAGGGTATAGGCGTTGGCATGCTTCAGGACGCCATTAGACGTACGATGTTAATTGCTGAGCAGGCCGGCATCCGAGCGATGCTGACCCACCCGATTGATGAAGAAGCTGCTAGGTTCTACACGCGCTTTGGATTTATCGCTTCTCCGTTGCAGGAACAACAATTCTTGCTTCTGTTAAAGGATGCACGTCAGTGGGTAAGTTAACGCATTTGCCAGTCGATAAGAAAGATTGAAATTTTGCATCTAAATTTCACTCAGGATTTGCAACACCATGCTGTAATAGAGTTGGCCGGCTGTACTCCAGGTTTGCCTTTAAGTTAATAGGTCTAAAGTCAACCGAAATGTTGGAATGTGGGACTGGCCCCCCGTTCCGCGCTTGTTCGGTGTGTTCGCAATCCGAATAAATTAAACGTCGTTTAATTAATGTGTTAAAATTTCCTTGCTTTTTCAACAAATACAAATCCAAAGTTATGACAGTTATACAGTTAGATAATTGCCTTCTTCGTAAATGGAATGTCAGCGATTTTGAAGCTCTAGCAGACATTGAATATGACCCAATTGTTAAGGAGTTTTTGGGTATTCCTAAGCGTTTACGTGAAGTTTTCGTATCATCGACCGTTGATGATTTACGAGGGTGGGCTATTGAGGCTAAACCTGAAGGCATTTTAGCGGGTCGAGCAGCAATCATCAAGCCACGGGATATTGATTACCCAATAGGAACTGGTGAACTCGAAATTGTTATTGCTAAGCAGTTTTGGCAGAGGGGGATAGGTCGTCAAGTATCAAAAAGACTTATTGATGATTTCTTTAGTGATCCAAGAGGGCTAATGGTTATTGCAATAGTGCATCCCAAAAACGAAGCAATTCATAAATTGTTAAATTCGTTAAGTTTCGGACAAGATAACACGTATAGTAATCATGATCACTTAGTATTTGTTTTAAATCGTTTGTCTTATTAGTAAACAAGAGACAGACCCCGTTAAATCGCTTACCAACAATCAAACTGCTTAGGCCAATCCTTAAAATTAAACACCTGACCGGTTTGGCGGATGTTTTCAATCGCCGCAAAGTCCAGGTCTGCGTACACCCATTGCGGGCAATTGTATTCGCCAATGGCTAAAATGCCGTTGGCGGGAAAGCCGCGGTCCACCGGGGTATAAATCGCAGCTGCGCCGCAATTGACATCGACGGCTTCAGACCAGTCAGCCGTGCCGACCAGAGAGGATTGCACCACGTAACACTGGTTTTCCAGGGCTCTGGCCTGGCAGCCGATTCTGACTCTGAAATAACCGGCTTGAGTGTCGGTGCAGCTTGGAACCAGAATTAATTGGGCGCCGCGTTCAACCTGTTGTCTGGCGTAGTGAGGGAATTCGCTGTCGTAACAAATGTTGATGGCCACTTTGCCGAATTTAGTATCGAACACCTTGATTTCCAGGCCGCGGCTGATTTGCCATTGTTCGTTTTCAAAACGCGTCATGGTGAGTTTTTCCTGATAGCCTATCTCGCCGTCCGGGCTGAAAAAATAGGCGTGGTTGCGAAAGCCGCCGTCGGCATGTCTGACCGGAAAGGTCCCGGCCTGGATGTAAACGCTGTGGCTTGCCGCCAGGGTTTTGAACAATTGCAGATAATCCGCCAGCAAATCCTGCAAGGCATTCAGTTGTGCGGACAAAGACGAATACACTACGCGGGGAAATAAAGAGGCCAGTTCCAGGCAGGCGTATTCGGGGAACAGCAGGATGTCGGCTTGCTGATCTGCGGCCTGTTCGACCCAGTGGCGGATTTTATTTTCAAAATTCGGCCAAGTTTCCAAAAAGTCGATAGGATATTGGGCGCTGGCAATTTTAGGCATGATCTTGTTTTAACCAGAAAGTCATGGGTTTGGCTGTTTGTTCGGCTTCATCCAAATCTTTCCAGGTGTAAGTGGTTTTTAATTCCGGATGTTTCACATAGCCGCGTTTGTTCCAGAATGCGTCGAGCGGCACGTAGTCTGCCGGACGCAAAGGATGATCAGCCGGGCGTTCTACACAACAGAAGGTAATATGTTTAAAACCGCCTAAGTCGGCGGCATGGGCTTCGCGCTGTTCAAAAAACTTTACGCCTATGCCCAGACCGCGATAAGCTTTATTCAGAACGGATTCGCCGCAGTAGAAGATATCGTCCGGATTGTATCCGGTTTCGATAAAGGCTTTTTTAACTTCGTCGGTTTCGTATTTCAAGGGGATGGCCGTGGATGCCCCGACGATGCTGTCACCGTCAAAAGCCAGCACAATCACGCTTTCCGGGCAGTCGATATAGGTTTGCAGATATTTTTTTTCATATTCGTAATCGCCATCGTAAAGATAGGGAAAGTCACGAAATACCTCTATGCGCAAACGCGCCAGTTCAGGTATGTATTCTAGTAGCGCCGCTCCGCTTAGGCGCTGAATGCGTATGTCTTTTTTCATGCTGGTGCTTGTGAATAACGGTGATTAACGATTTAATTTTCTGCGCCGGTTTTCCATGGGATTTTGCAGCAACGGCCGATAAATTTCAATGCGTTGACCGGCGCATACCTGGGTGTGTAATGGACATATTTCACTGAATACCCCAACTTTGTTCCGGTTTAAGTCAATCTCCGGAAATGCCTCTAATATGCCGGAAGCCCGAATGGTTTGTTCTATTGTGGCGTCAATCGGCACTTGCAGTTGTAAAATCACTTGTTTGTCGGCTTTGGCATAGCCAACTTCAACTGCAATGGCTTCAACCTCCATAGATGTATTTGGCCCGTTGAGTGAAAGATGTCACCATCGTGTTGCAAATTTGGTTAAAAACCGGCCCAAATGCCAGGCTGGCTAATTTTCCGGCAATTTCAAACTCCAGATGCAATGAGATTTTACTGGCGTCTTCCCGTAAAGGCATAAAATTCCATACCCCTTCCAGGGAAGAAAATGGCCCGTCCAGCAGACTCATATATATTTTACCGGATTTTTCCAGACGGTTGCGGGTCGCAAAACTTTTGTGAAAACCGGCTTTGCAGATTTGAATTTCGCCTTCAACAATATTGTCTTCACGGCGCAGGATACGGCTGCCGCTGCACCAGGGTAGAAATTGCGGATAGGATTCTATATCGTCCACCAGATCAAACATCTGTTGCGCGGAGAATTTGACCAGGGCGCTTTTTTGGACGACAGTGATCATGAAAATACTCCCAGCACATGCAAAAATACCAGTAATACCGCAGGCGGGGCAATATATTTGATCAGAAACAGCCAAATTTTAAAGCTTTCCGCAGGTAGCTCCAGTTCTTGCTCGGTATGAATATTCTTCATCATCCAGCCGGAAAACACCGCAATAGCCAGTCCGCCCAGGGGCAGCATCAAATTGGCGGTGATAAAATCCAGTAACTCAAATAGATTTTTGCCAAAAATTTTATGGGTTTCCCAAATATTGAATGACAATACAACGGCTACGCCTAATAACCAGCATAACGATCCAGACCAAATACAGGCATCTTTTCTGCTGACATCCTTGTGTTCAACCAACCATGCCACAGCGGGTTCAATCAAGGAAATCGATGAGGTGAGGGCGGCAATAAACAGCAGCACAAAAAATAACACCCCAAACAGCCAGCCTCCGCCCATGTGTCCGAAAGCCAGCGGCAAGGTTTGGAAAATCAGGCCGGGGCCGCTGTCCACTTCCAGGTTATTGGCGAAAACCAAGGGAAAGATGGCAATGCCCGCCAGTAGCGCCACCGCAGTATCGGCGCCGGCAATAATGAAAGTGGTTTTGGCAATTGAGATGTGTTTTGGCAGATAAGAGCCATACACCATGATGGAGCCCATGCCTAAGCTTAAGGTGAAAAAGGCGTGGCCCATTGCGGTTAAAACCGCATTAGCGGTGATTTTGCTGAAATCCGGGTTAAACAAAAAGGCCACGCCCTTTTGATAAGAGCCGGAGGTCATGGCATAGCCCACCAGTATTAGCATCAAAAAGAATAAGGCCGGCATGAAAAATTGCACGGCTTTTTCCAGGCCGCCCTTCACCCCTTTCATGACAATCTGCATGGTGATAACCATAAACAGGCTATGCCAAAAAATTTGTTGAATAGGGCTGGCCATCAAGCCGTCGAATATGCTTTTAATATGTGCGGCGTCCTTGCTGAAAAAGCTGCCGAAAAAAGCTTTGGAGATATAGGACATCGCCCAACCTGCAATCACACTGTAATAAGCCAGAATTAAGAATCCGGCGCTCATGCCCAGCCAGCCCAGATAATGCCAGCGCGGGTCCAGCCCGGCTTCTGCGCTAAGATTCTGCATGGTGTTGACCGGACTTTGTCCGCCGCGTCTTCCCATCATGATTTCCGCAATCATAATGGGTATGCCCAAAGCCGCCACACAAAGTAGATAAACCAAAACAAATGCGCCGCCACCGTTTTCCCCGGTGATATAAGGAAATTTCCAGATGTTGCCTAATCCGACGGCGGAACCGGTTGCCGCCAGGATAAAGGCGAATCTGGACGACCATTCGTTATGTATTGCAGGAGTTTTATTGGTCATGGCGTTTGTCTATTATTATTTTAAATCGTTATCAACATCATTAATTGGGTAAAATACCAAAAATACTGTAATCAGTCAGTCAAAATATATATTATGTAAACTCATGGCGTCTAAAAAATCTAAAAAAGATACCAAACAAACTGACAATACCATTGCCGTTAATCGGCAGGCGACTCATGAATATTATATTGAGGAACAATTTGAGGCCGGTCTGGTTTTGGAAGGCTGGGAGGTTAAAAGCCTGCGTGACGGGCGTGTGCAATTGAAAGAAAGTTATGTCGAAATCAGGCGCGGCGAAGCCTGGTTGTGCGGCGCGCATGTCTCAGCCATGCTTTCGGCTTCAACCCACATCAATCCGGAAGCCGTTCGCCGCAAAAAATTACTGCTGCATAGACGAGAGCTGAATAAGCTGATCGGCTCGGTCGAGCGCAAAGGTTATACGCTGATCCCGCTTTCCATGTACTGGATAAAAGGCCGGGCTAAATTAAAGATCGGTTTGGCCAAAGGCAAGCAATTGCACGATAAAAGAGCCGTTGCCCGCGAAAAAGACTGGCAACGCGATAAAGCCAGAATCATGAAACACGCCTGACCATGACAAATCATGCCAACCTGCTTGACGCCGGGAACAGTTTGTTAGGCATTATCGACATGCAAAGCCGGTTATATGCGGCCATGCCGGAGCTAGACGCCGCCGGCATGGCTTTGCATACCAATAGACTGTTGGCCGCAGTCAAGTTGTTAAGCGTGCCGGTGATACTGACAGAGCAATACCCGGAGGGTTTGGGGGCCACCATTCCGGAAATAGCGGGTAATGCGCCTGCTGATTGCCGGGTTTTCCGGAAAACTGCGTTTTCTTGCGCCGCTGTTGATGAGTTTAGACAGGCATTAGCCGATTCAGGGCGGCGGCAAATCGTATTGGCCGGTCAGGAAGCGCATATTTGTGTTTTACAGACTACGCTTGATCTTCTGCATTTAGGCTATCAAGTGTATGTAGTTGAAGACACCGTGTGTTCGCGGCGGCCGGAACATAAAGCTTGGGCGCTGAGGCGCATGCAGCAGCAAGGAGCGACTATTATTTGTCATGAATCGGTGTTGTTTGAATGGTTAAAAGATTCCAAACATGCTGATTTTAAGGTTATTTCTTCTTTGTTACGATAAATTTAGAGGTTTAGGAGTTGATCATGTGGGGCAGGTTGGTATTGCTGTTATCTGTGTTATTGTCGGCTTGCACTTCTGAGTTGCCAATTCAAAAAGTTGAAGGATTTGCGCAAGGCACAACTTATCATATTAATTATTGGTCAACTGCATTGGTTGATAACAAGGCAATTGAGGACGAAATCGGCAAAACTTTGAACAATATCGATCTGGCCTTATCGAATTACCGCCCGGATTCCACCATAGAAAAATTTAACGCCAGCACCAGTACGCAAAGTCAAAATGTCGGCCCGGAAATTGTTTATCTGGTTAAGGTGGCTATGAATGTCTATCAATTAAGCCAGGGTTGTTTTGATTTAACCGTCAAACCGGTATTCGATTTGTGGGGATTTCAAGGCGATAAATTAACCATTCCCGATCCGGCGGCAATTCAGCAAGCCTTAACCAAAGTCGGCATGAACAAACTGGTGGTGGTGGATGATACTCATTTGCAAAAAACGCAGCCGGATGTCAGCGTGGATTTGTCCGCGGTTGCTCAAGGCTATAGCGTCGGTAAAATCGGTGAGGTTTTGGAACATTTCGGTATTGAAAACTACATGGTTGAAATCGGCGGGGAGCTTAAGACTCATGGCGTTAAACCAAACGGCCAGGCATGGCGGGTTGCTGTGGAAAAACCTATCGCTGGTGAGCGCAGCATTCACAAAATTGTGACTATGCCTAAAGATGCGCCCATGTCAGTGATGACATCCGGAACTTACCGGCACTATTTTGAATCGAATGGGCTACATTATAGCCATATTCTGGATGCCAGAACCGGAAAGCCGGTCAGTCACAATCTGGTGGCGGTGACAGTCTTTCATGAAAATCCCACGATTGCAGACGCCTGGTCCACTGCGCTGCTTTGTCTGGGGCAGCAGGATGGCATGCTATTGGCCAATAATGAAAAACTCAACGCCATCTTCATCAGGCAGCAGGATAGCGAATTACTGGAAACGCAAAGCGATGCCTTAAGGATTTCAAATAATCTGACCATTCAATAACGACATGAGCGAATTAATCGGGGTGAGAGGGCTAAGATGTTGGATTTGATTGAGAACTTGACGTTTACTATACATTCCGGAGCCAGCGGGGGTATGGCGGACATGCTGGATAAAATTTTAACGGGACTTGAAAATCTGTTTAGCCTGCCTGCCGGGGAAATTTTGCCGACATTACTGCCGGGACTATCGGCAATGGCCAATCTGCATCCGCTGTTCGTGCATTTCCCAATTGCATTGCTGACGGTTTTCTTTTTTGCGGATTTAACCGCAAGCATTTTTCAAAAGCCGGACTGGCGAAAGGCTGCCGACTGGTTTTTATATTTGGGCGCGGTGTTTGCCGTTATGACTATGATTGCCGGGTTGCATGCGGCGGAAACGGTTCCCCACACTGAGGATGTGCATGAAATAATGGAAACCCATGAGCATTTGGGTATCGCCATTGTCACCATAGCGCTGTCTTTGAGTGTGTGGCGATTAATCGCCAAACCCCGGCTGAAAGGCATGGCAAATACCGCTTACCTGATTCTTGCCGCCGGCATGTGGTTAATGCTGGTTTTTGCCGCAGACCTGGGCGGCTTAATGGTCTATCACTTCGGGGTAGCTGTCACCAATGGCTCCGCTGCCGATACCGAGGAGCAAAGCCCGCATCATCATCATGATCATGAGCTTTAATTCCGGTAAACCGCAAAACCCCGGATGCTACCAATTAAGATCGGTAATCTTTGTATAAAAAATTAATTTTCACGATAGCTGTGTTATCCTACGCGGCCATTTTTTAAGAGACGAATGATGAGAACCCGCGTTAAAATATGCGGTTTTACCCGGATGGAAGATGCCGTTGCTGCTGCAAGGCTGGGCGTGGATGCAATTGGATTGGTTTTTTATCCAAATAGTTCGCGTTATGTCGATCCGGAAACCGCATCGGCAATTTCCAGGGCTTTGCCTGCCTTTGTCAACGTGGTGGCTTTGTTTGTCGACGCAGAGACGGCTTTGATCGAAAAGGTTTTAAGCAATGTGCGGGTTGATTGTTTGCAGTTTCATGGGGAAGAACCGGCTGAAGACTGCCGGAAATATGGTTTGCCTTATATTAAGGCAATCAGAATGCAGGCCCAGACCGATTTGGCGGAGTCCGCCGAGCGTTTCCATGATGCCTGCGGATTGTTATTGGATGCCTACCAGCTGGAATCGCCAGGGGGTACGGGTAAAGGTTTTGACTGGAGTTTAATTCCGCAGAATTGCCGTTTACCTTTGATACTGGCAGGAGGCCTGACACCGGACAATGTTGAAGCGGCAATTAATGCGGTTCAACCTTATGCGCTGGATGTCAGTAGTGGAGTGGAAAGCAAAAAGGGCATAAAAGATTTAGACAAAATGGCTGCTTTTATCAGAAAAACTAATCAAATGATGCAAATATGACAGATCAATACGATATGCCGGACGCCGCTGGCCATTTTGGGCCTTATGGCGGGATTTTTGTGGCTGAAACCCTGATGCCGGCAATTACAGAGCTAAATGAAGCCTATCAGCGTTATATCAAAGATCCTGAATTTCTGGCCGAGCTGGATGCGGATCTGCAACATTATGTGGGCAGGCCATCACCATTGTATTTTGCCGAACGCTGGAGCCGGGAACTGGGCGGAGCCAGAGTTTTTTTAAAAAGAGAAGATTTAAATCATACCGGCGCTCATAAGGTTAACAATACTATCGGCCAGGCCTTGTTAGCCAAACGCATGGGCAAAACCCGTATTATTGCCGAGACTGGAGCGGGCCAGCACGGTGTGGCCACCGCTACGGTTGCCGCCAGACTTGGGTTGGAATGCGTTATTTACATGGGCGCGGTCGACGTAGACCGGCAAAAACTAAATGTCTATAGAATGAAATTGTTAGGGGCTTCGGTTGTGCCGGTGACGTCCGGTTCCAAGACTCTGAAGGATGCCCTGAATGAAGCCATGCGCGACTGGGTAACCAATATCGATAACACATTCTATATTATCGGCACCGTGGCGGGTCCGCATCCTTATCCGGCTTTAGTCAGAGATTTTCAGGCGGTGATTGGCAGGGAAGCCAAGCAGCAATGTCTTGAGCAAACCGGTAAATTACCGGATGCGCTGGTTGCCTGTGTGGGCGGCGGTTCAAATGCAATTGGATTGTTCCACGCCTTTATAGGAGATAAATCGGTGAAAATGTACGGCGTCGAGGCCGCAGGAGACGGCATTGAAACAGGTAGGCATTCAGCGCCGCTGACCGCCGGCCGGCCGGGGGTGCTGCATGGTAACCGGACTTATCTGATGGCCGATGACGATGGCGAAATTATTGAAACCCATTCCATTTCCGCCGGTCTGGATTATCCTGGGGTGGGGCCTGAACACGCTTGGCTGAAAGATATCGGCCGCGCAGAATATGTTAGTATTACCGATCAGGAAGCGCTGGCAGGTTTTCATGCTTTGACTAAAATGGAAGGCATCATTCCGGCGCTTGAGTCCAGCCATGCCATGGCCTATGTTGAAAAATTAGCCCCTACTATGCCGAAAGACCGGATCATTATTGTCAATTTATCGGGCCGCGGTGATAAGGATATGCATACTATTGCCCAACTGGAAGGAATGATAGTATGAGCCGGCTTACCAAAAAATTCGCCGAGTTAAAGGCGCAAGACAGAAAAGCTTTAATTCCTTTTGTGACTGCGGGCGATCCGTTTCCGGAATTTACCGTACCGTTGATGCACGATATGGTGGCTGCCGGAGCCGATATTATCGAATTAGGCGTGCCTTTTTCCGATCCTATGGCTGATGGCCCGGTGATTCAACGCGCCAGCGAGCGCGCCTTGCAATACCATATCGGTTTACGCCGGGTTTTAGGCATGGTGGCGGAATTTAGAAAATCAGATCAGGACACCCCGGTGGTATTGATGGGCTATCTTAATCCGATTGAATTTATGGGTTATGAAGATTTTGCCCAAGCCGCCCGGCGTGTAGAAGTGGATGGCGTGTTAATCGTCGATATGCCGCCGGAAGAGGCTGAAAGCTGCGTGGCTTTATTAAGGGCTCAGGAAATCGATCAGATTTTCTTGTTGGCCCCTAATAGCAGCGCCGAGCGGATTCGGAAGATGGATGCATTTGGCAGCGGTTATCTATACTATGTATCATTAAAAGGCGTAACCGGCGCAGGACATTTAAATATTGAAGAGGTAGAGAACAAGCTACAATTAATCCGGCAAAATACCAATTTGCCTATCGGGGTCGGTTTTGGCGTCAAAGATGCGGCAACAGCCGGCATCATTGGCAAAATTGCCGATGCCGTTGTGGTCGGCAGCGCCTTGATCAGAAAAATCGAAGAAAATCTTGACGCTCCTGAACAGGCAAAACAGGAAATTGTGTCTTTGTTAAACAATATGCGTCAAGCCATTGATGCTTAAGTATTTAATTATTAAAAAATATCTATGAGTTGGTTTGAAAAATTAGTTCCGTCCATTATCAAAACCGAAGCATCGCAGAAACGTATTTCCGTTCCTGAAGGTTTATGGAATAAATGTCCTAGCTGCGACGCCATTTTGTTTAACGCCGAGCTTGAGAAAAACTTAAGCGTCTGCCCAAAATGTGAACATCATTTGCGGATTTCTGCACGCGCCAGACTTAATTTGTTTCTGGATGAACACGGCCGGCAGGAGATAGGCGCCGGGCTGAAACCTGCCGATCCCCTCAAGTTCAAAGATAGTAAGCGCTATAGAGACAGACTGAATCTGGCGCAGAAACAAAGTAATGAAACCGACGCCATTGTGGTGATGAAAGGCGCATTAAAAGGCAGAAGCATTGTTGCGGCGGCGTTTGATTTCGGATTCATGGGCGGTTCCATGGGGTCAGTAGTGGGTGAACGGTTTGTCAGGGGTGTTTATGAAAGTATCCAGAGCAGATCGCCGTTTATTGTTTTCACTGCCAGCGGCGGTGCGCGTATGCAAGAGTCTTTGTTTTCCTTATTTCAAATGAGCAAAACCAGTGCGGCCTTAACTAGACTTGCCGAAGCAGGCATCCCTTACATTTCCTATATGACCGATCCCACTATGGGAGGCGTTTCGGCCAGTTTGGCAATGTTAGGCGATATTAATGTGGCGGAACCCGAAGCCTTGATCGGTTTTGCAGGTCCCCGCGTCATTGAACAAACGGTCAGGGAAAAATTACCGGAGGGCTTTCAAAGAAGCGAGTTTTTGCAGGAGCATGGCGCGATTGACATGATCATAGATAGGCGGCACATGCGGGATAAAATTGCAGACATTTTAGCCATTCTGTATCCGGAGCCGGGAATCCCCGCTGTGGTGAATGGCCTCAATAGCGACTATAGTGTGTCAGCAAACCAAGAAATTTGACTGGCAATTCTGAATAGATATTGGCAATGGCCCGCTTTGATTCGCTAGCTGCCTGGCTAAATTGGCAAGAACAGTTCCATCCCCGTACTATCGATCTGGGATTGAACCGGGTTGCCGAGGTCTATAGGCAACTTGAACTGGATAAGGTTAAAACGCCTACTATCATCGTAGCCGGCACCAATGGCAAAGGTTCCTGTATCGCCTTTCTGGAGGCGATTTATCTGGCCGGCGGCTATAAAGTGGGCGCGTATACTTCGCCGCATATATTGCATTATAACGAGCGGATTCGCGTCAACGCTCAACCTGCTTCCGATGAACAGATATGTCTGGCATTTGCCGGGATAGACCAAATGCGCAGCAATACCAGCCTTAGCTATTTTGAATTTGGGACTTTGGCTGCTCTGAGTATTTTTGCGGAAGCACAGGTGGATGTGCGTTTGCTGGAAGTCGGTTTGGGCGGCAGACTGGATGCCGTCAATATTGTTGATCCGGATTTGGCTTTGCTGACGACTATTGCAATAGATCATGTGGATTGGCTGGGCAATACCCTGGAAGCCATCGGCCGCGAAAAAGCCGGTATTTTCCGCACCGGCGTTCCGGCGGTGATTGGCGAGACATCGCCACCCCATTCGGTTTTACAAACCATTGCGGAAAAGCAGGCAGAACTGAAACAGATAGGCCGGGATTTTAATTATCAAAGACATGACGGCAGTTGGGATTGGTATGAAGCCGGCTGTCAATTACGGAATTTACCTGAACCTGCGTTTAAAGGGGAGCATCAATACCGTAATGCCTCGGCCGTGCTGATGGCGGCGACAGCTTTGCAATCGATTCTGCCGGTGAGTGAAAACGCCATCCGTCATGGTTTGCAATTTGCGGAATTACAAGGCCGTTATCAGTTAATTGCCGGGGAAAACAACGTGCTGCTGGATGTAGGACATAATCCGCAAGCCGTACAAAATTTGAGTGACTATTTGCAGGAAATGTTCGTAGGTGTCAGAATTCATGCGGTATTCGCCATGATGAAAGACAAGGATGTTGCCGGCGTTTTAAATATAATGAAGGATCGCGTATCGGTCTGGTATCTTGCCCCATTGAAGAATCCGCGTGCGGCCAGTGAAGATTTTATGCAAAATCTCTTTAGGAAACTCGATATAGAAAATGTCCGCTGCGGCTTTCCGGACTTTTTGTCTGCTTTTGATGCAGTGCGGAATAATGTCAAAAATGGCGATTTGATTCTGATTTTCGGTTCATTTTTCCTGGTTTCAGAATATCTATCCATTAGTAAAATGAGGTGATAAACATATGGATCAAGAGTTGAAACAACGATTGATTGGTGTAGCGGTGATAACCGCATTGGCAGTAATTTTTGTGCCTATGTTATTTGATGATCCTATTGATGATAAAGGTAAAAATATCAATCAATTAAAACTCCCGGAAGTGCCTGCCAAAGTCTCCGAAGTTGAAATTGCCCCTTTGCCGGAAAAAATTGAAGACGTCAGCCAATCCAGTCCGGCGCCTGCAGCCAATCAGAATACTCAAAATACCCCTAAAGCTTTACCGGGCGAAGATGAAACCGATGTGGAAGCCATCAAGCCCAAGCCTAAGCTATTTTTGTCCGATAACGAAACCAGTGTGAACAAGGCGGCTGCCAAGCGTAGCCCGGTTAATGCGGCGCCTGTTGCAGATGATGATGGCGGCCTGGATGAAGATGTCAATGCAGACAAACTTAACAAAACCGTTCAACCGGTTCAACCGGTTCAGCCGTCCGGCATTTCGCCGGCAAAGCCTGTTAAGCCTATCGTCAAACCCGCCGAAACCGCCAGCTTGGATAATGCGGTGAAACCAACTGATGCCGGCGCCAATGCCAGCGGCACAAGGTGGTATTTAAATGCCGGCTCCTTTAGTCAAAAAGCCAATGCCGTCTCCTTACAGGATAGTCTGAAACAACAAGGTTTTTCTGCATCCGTCAAGGAAGTGACAACGGATAAAGGCAGTGTCTTTAAAGTCAGGATTGGACCCATGCTGGACAAAGCCAAAGCGCAGGCAGTCAAAAACAAATTAACCCAAATCAATATCAACAGTTTTGTTGCGCCTGATGAATAATGCCTGATCTCCCGGATATGTTTGTCTCTATCTCATGACTTCAGACGAAATACAGGGTTTTTTCTCGACCAGTCAATGGCTTTGGGTAGACTATGGCATTGCAGGGCTACTTGCTGTTTCCGCATTAGTTGGCTTCTTGCGAGGGATGTTGCGGGAGATTTTAAACTTGCTGACCCTGTATGCCGCCTTTTGGGTTTGTGTACAATATAATCAGGAACTTTACGCATATCTGGCGGATAAAGTTTCATATTCAGTTATCCGTACGCCACTGTCATATGCGATACTATTTTTTGTGACCTTGATTTTAGGCGGTTTGATAAATTTTATCATTACGCAACTAATACAAAAAACCGGATTAAAAAGCGCTAACAGACTTTTAGGGCTGATTTTGGGTTTGGCAAGAGGCTCGCTCTTGGTCAGCATCTTGGTGTTTTTGGCTGGTTTTACAGCTTTGCCGGACCAGACCTGGTGGAAGCATTCCAAATGTATACCGCCTTTTAAGTCTTTGGCAGTTTGGTTAAAAGACAATATCCCGCCAAAATTGGCGGTTAGTAACATTTACCGGTAATTTTTGAATTTATTATGTGTGGTATTGTAGGGCTTGTTTCCAATCAAAACGTCAACCAGGATCTTTATGACGCCTTGACAGTATTGCAGCACCGTGGGCAGGATGCAGCGGGAATCGCAACATGTGACGGTTCCAGACTGCATCTTCGCAAAGACAACGGTTTGGCCAGAGACGTTTTTTCTGCGGATCAAATGCTTAAATTAAAAGGCACTATGGGCATCGGCCACGTCAGATATCCCACTGCCGGTTGCGCCAGTTCAGCGGAAGCCCAGCCGTTTTACGTGAATTCCCCATTCGGTTTGACCTTGGCTCATAATGGTAATTTAACCAATACCGACGAACTTAAAATTCAGGTTTTTGCCGATGACCAAAGACATATCAATACCGATTCCGACTCCGAAGTATTATTGAATGTGTTTGCCCATGAATTACAGCAATCGGGCAGGCTGACCTTAAGTGTGGATGACGTGTTTACCGCGGTGAAAGCTGTGCATAGCCGTTGCCGCGGCGCTTATGCCGTGGTGGTTATGATAGCCGGATTCGGCGTGCTGGGATTTAGGGACCCGAACGGCATTCGGCCCATAGTGTTTGGCGAGCGTAAAACCGAAGAGGGTTTTACCGATTACATGATAGCCTCTGAAAGTGTGGCGCTGGATGTGCTGGACTTTCATTTAATTCGGGATATTGCCCCCGGCGAGGCGGTATTTATAGAAGCGAATGGCCAGTTGCATACCCGGCAATGCGCCGACAAAACCGATCACTGTCCATGCATATTCGAATATGTCTATTTCGCCAGACCGGATTCTATTATTGATGATATTTCCGTTTACAAGGCAAGAATGCGTATGGGCCGGAAACTGGCTAAAAAAATTCTCAGAGAATGGCCGGATCACGATATTGACGTGGTTATCCCGATTCCGGACACCAGCCGCACGGCGGCATCGCAAATGGCGCACGATCTGGGGGTCAAATTCAGGGAAGGCTTTATGAAGAATCGGTATATAGGCCGCACCTTTATTATGCCGGGCCAGAAAATGCGCAAAAAATCGGTCAAACAAAAATTGAATGCCATTTCTTTGGAATTTAACGGTAAAAATGTATTATTAGTTGACGATTCGGTCGTTCGCGGCACCACATCGGAACAAATTATTCAGATGGCCAGAGACGCCGGCGCCAAAAAAGTCTATTTTGCTTCGGCTGCGCCGCCTGTGCGCTATCCGAATGTGTATGGCATAGACATGCCTGCAGCTCATGAGTTAATCGCTCATGACAAAACTGAGCAGGAAGTCTGTGAGGAAATCGGCGCAGACAAATTGATCTATCAGGATATTAACGATCTGATCGACGCAGTAGGCAAGGGGAATCGCAGTATCAAGCATTTTGATACTTCCTGTTTTACCCATGAATACGTCACCGGCGATATCGACGATGAATATTTGGCTAGAATCGAAGCATTAAGAAACGATGGCGCTCAAACCCAGCGTAATTCAGACCTTAACGAGCTGGAAGTTCAAAATGCATGAAACCGGAAATTTTATGAATCATTCTGATTGGCAAGATTACGCCCAGGAAACCCAGTCTATCAGGGCGGGCCACAAACGCACTGCGGAGTGCGAACACAGCATGCCGATTTTCACCACATCCAGTTATGTGTTTGAAAGCGCCGAGCATGCCAGTCTGTTGTTTACCGGCAAGCAGCAGGGCAATATTTATTCCAGATTCACTAATCCTACCGTCAGCGCCTTTCAGGAGCGTCTGGCCTTGCTGGAACAGGGCGAACGCTGTCTTGGCTTCGCGTCCGGCATGGCGGCCATTATGGCTATAGGCATGGCTTTACTGAAAAGCGGCGATCATGTCGTGTGTTCCCGCAGTGTGTTTGGGAATACCGTACTGGCGTTTAAAAATTATTTCGGCAAATTCGGGGTGACTACGGATTTTGTGAAACTCACCGACCCGGACGCCTGGGCGGCGGCAATTAAACCCAATACCCGTCTGCTATTTCTGGAAACGCCGTCCAATCCGCTGATCGAAATTGCCGATATTCAGGTTCTGGCTGACATCGCCCATCGTCATGGCTGTCTGCTGGTGGTGGATAATGTGTTTTGCACGCCGATTTTGCAGAAACCTTTGCTGTTGGGCGCTGATTTAGTCGTTCATTCCGCAACCAAATATATAGACGGCCAAGGCCGTTGTGTTGGCGGCGCCGTGGTTGGCGGCGAAGCGTTGATTGAGAATGACATTTATCCTTATCTGCGCACTGGCGGCGCATCAATGAGCCCGTTTAACGCCTGGGTGTTTCTGTCCGGATTGGAAACCTTGGCTATCAGAATGAAAGCCCATTGCGACAACGCCTTCGCGCTGGCCGATTGGCTGGAGCAGCAACCGGCTGTCAGCAAGGTTTATTATCCCGGCCTGAAATCTCATCCGCAGCATGAGCTGGCCAAGCGTCAGCAAAGCCATTTTGGCGCGGTGATCAGTTTTGAGCTGGCCGGCGGCAAGCAGCAAGCCTGGAATTTGATAGACTCAACCAAATTGATTTCCATCACCGCCAATCTGGGCGATAGTAAATCCACCATTACCCATCCGGCCAGCACCACGCACGGCCGCTTATCGCCGGAACTTAGGCAGGAGGCCGGTATCAACGATAATCTGGTCAGAATCTCGGTAGGTCTGGAAAATATTGAAGATATTAAAAACGATCTTCTGCAAGGCTTACAGAATTAATCCGACTTTAGTCCAATAGTTTTTTGCCTTGCAGCTGCTACAATATGGCGCGACGGTTTTTAAAAATTAAATTGTAACTAAAATATCCAGGACTTTGCCTATGTTTAAGGCCAGAAAAGAATATCGAAAAAAATTCAGTGCGGCTGGTCAAATTTATATAGGCGGGGAAGTGCTGGCCTTAATCTGCCAGGATATTTCAGTCCAGGGGGCTATGGTCAAGGTAAAGCCCGGTCAATTTCTCAGTTCCATCGAAGACTTCAACAATTTACTTTATGACGAGTGTCAAGCGGAAATCTTTATAGATGACTTGACGATAGCCAGCGATGTTAAAGTCGTCTGGGCAAAAGAACAAACCGGCCAGATACAACTAGGCGTTGAGTTTTTGACGATACAGTCAAATTCGCCGAAATTATGGAGAAAACGCCGTAGTTATAGAAAAATAAAGCCGTTTTCCGCTGAATTAGTCATTGATAAGAACAAATTGAGCGTGGATGGGGTAAATTGCTCTCTGGAAGGAGCCTGTTTAAAAACCGCGCGTCATCATCCGTCAATTAAAGTGGATAACCTGATCAAGCTGCAAATCCGTCAAT
This sequence comes from uncultured Pseudomonadota bacterium, assembly GCA_963741375.1. Lineage (GTDB taxonomy): Bacteria > Pseudomonadota > Gammaproteobacteria > Methylococcales > Methylomonadaceae > Methylomonas. Next base: position 138 of record CAVUMJ010000183.1, on the reverse strand, counting down.
ACGGCATACAGGCTGTAGGAAGAGTGGTATGGGTAGCCCAAGACAAAGACGCTATCATTTTTGGTTTAAACATGCTGCCGGTGTAAGCTGTCATAACGGGCTTAGTCGTCATGATGCGGTTCGCGCTATAGTGCTCTG
>CAVUMJ010000182.1:0-9121 GCA_963741375.1 uncultured Pseudomonadota bacterium | reverse complement strand
TCAAATCGTCCCTGTCTTGATGTCAAAGCGCCTGTAAATGCTCCCTTTTCATGCCCAAATAATTCACTCTCCAGCAACTCACCTGGAATGGCTCCGCAATTGACCGGTACGAACGGTTTGTCTTTGCGTGCGGAACAACGGTGAAGCGCTTGGGCAATGACTTCTTTGCCGGTGCCGGATTCTCCCAAAATCAAAACCGTAGCATCAGATTTGGCGACTTGATCAATCAGTTCCCGGATTTTTTGGATAGCCTTACTGCTACCTGCTAAGCCTTTATTCGCCGGAGTGATTCCGGAGCTTTGGGTTTTAGATAAGTTGTTAAATAATTCACTTAAAGCAGAGTAAACAGTTGGCCATTCCAGAACGCCCGCAAGCATTCGTTGTAGAGGTGGAGAAATCGCTGAGGATACACCTTTTTCAACCAGCAAAAATATTGGTAAATGCTCAAGCTTTTCTGTCAGTAATTCTATAAATATATTTTGTTTCTCAATACCATTTCCTATAAATACCGCATCAATCCGGTTAATATTGGGTAAAACGTTTTGCCAGTTGTCATTAGTTACCACTGTCACGCCGCATTCTAAAAATCTCAAAACAACTTCGAACTGTTGAAACAGTTTGTCATCGTCTTCAATAAGTAAAATTTCCGGCAAAGTCATGCGTTTTTTTCTCTAATCAATTACAAATTTCGGCTGATACAGCCTCTTAAGTTGTCACATTCAGCATGAAATGCTCATTCCTTCTTCTGTCGAAGAGGGTAGGCAATTAGGATTGGAGCAGCAGACTGAATGAATACCTGTATTTTTAAAGTTAAGCACTGTATTTGCGTAATGTCAAAGCGCTCAGCATAACAATTGTCACTAAATGTTTAACTGCCGCAGGCAAGTAGATCGTTTGTTGTTGCCTGGATAAATCTTGCAAGCATGCCGTCATAAGAATTTAGTCATTTCCATTTAAAGCGATTTGTACGCTAACGAAAAATCTTTCTGAAAAACACTGAATAACTTGACAAATTTCCATCAAACGAGAAACTAGCTACATGTTTAACCTCCCGGACAACTTCTTTGGACGAAATTTCTTTACATGTTCTGCTGATAATATTAACCGTATTACTATTAATATCTGCTGTTTTCGCCAATTCAGAAGCAGTTTTATTGACACTTAATCAATATCGGCTGGAATATTTTTCCAGAAAAAAAACGGTTGCCACCATCAAACCCTTAGATGATTTGACTCATCGCCCCAATCGGCTAATCAACGTCATTCAAATAGGTAAAACTATCAGCAATATTCTGGTTTCATCTTTGACAACCGTAATCGCCATTCGTTTAACAGGCGAGGCAGTTCCGGTTATAGCAATCATGCTTTTAACCATTTTGATTTTAATCTTTTATCAAGTATCGGCTTGTATATTACAAGCCAAGTCGCCTAGTGCTTCACCGTATTTATCCGCTTGGGCGTATATTCCCTTACTCAATTTTTTTTATTTAATCGAATTGGTGGTAAATTTTATCTCAAGTCCGTTAATTCGAATTCTGGGAATGAGTTTTTTGAAAAAGAATACAGTGCTAAAAAACAAAAACCTCCTCAAGGATACAGTGATAGATAACCATTTCCTAACCCCTGTCCGCTATCAAAACCTGTTGCTAAGAATACTGAATTTAGATTCGGCCAAGGTCGAAGATATCATGACTCATCGTAACGATATTGTCGGTATTGATATAGAAGAGCCTTTAGATAATATTGTTCATCAGATATTGAGCAGTCCTCATACCCGTTTGCCAGTCTATAAAAAAAATATAGACAGAGTGATTGGTTTTTTACATTTAAGGACTATTTTAACTCAACTGAATCAACCGGGCTTTGATAAGCATTGTATTACTAAATTTATTACCAAACCCTTTTTTATTCCGGCCGGTACTTCCATACATAGGCAAATGCAGCATTTTAAGGAAGAGAAACTGCGAATTGGCTTGGTAGTTGATGAATATGGAGATGTGTTAGGATTGATTTCTATGGATGATTTGCTGCAAGAGTTGGTTGGTGAACTGATTGCAGAAGAAATTGATATTCAAAAATTGAATGATGGTAGTTATCTGGTGGATGCCGGGATTTCAATCAGAGACTTAAATCGGTTAACACAATGGCATTTGCCAACAGATGGGCCAAAAACTTTGAATGGTTTGATTATTGAACACATGGAAGCTATTCCGGAATCCGGGGTGTGTGTCAAACTAAAAGAGCATGCTCTGGAAATTATCCGAACCGATGAAAATGCTGTTAAATTGGTCAAAATCAGAACATTAAGTTAATGATTCTTTAGTCATCCATTGTCATTAATGGCACGCAGCCGTTTTTCCTTTTCCCCTTGCAAAAACTAAATTGGGAGTTTGTGTGTCTATCAGAAATTTCAAAAACAGCCAACCCAGAATCGGCAACCGAGTTTATATTGATGAGACTGCTGTGGTGATTGGTGATGTCATCATCGGTGATGATGTGTCGATTTGGCCTACGGCTGTGATCCGAGGCGATGTGGAATCAATTAGGATTGGAGATGGTTCTAATATTCAGGATGGCTCAATTTTGCATGTTTCGCATGCTGGTGATTTTTCACCACAAGGTTATCCTTTGATTATCGGTCAAAATGTTACCATCGGACATCGCGCGGTAGTGCATGGCTGCACGATTGGCAATTATTGTTTGGTCGGCATAGGCGCCATCATCATGGATAATGTTAAGATTGACGATTTTGTGATGATCGGTGCTGGTTCCCTGGTGCCTCCTGGAAAAAAACTGGAAAGCGGATTTCTCTATTTGGGTTCGCCAAGTAAGCTGGTTCGAGCGCTTTCAGACGCAGAAAAAGATTTTCTAAAGTATTCATCCTCGCATTACCAGCTATTAAAGGATGAGTATCTGCTTGATATAAATTAAGAAAATGCCTTGGATAATGTTTGCAATTTGTAATGATGAAATGAAATGCAGTGTTATCGAGAAATACGAAGTAGATATCCCTGAGTTCGCATTGCTCCATCAAGGCGCGCAGAATTATATCGGCTAAATTCCTGGTTTGATTGCTGAAAGAAAAGCCATTCTGTCAGTAAACACTGCCTGAGGAGATTCTATAGTAGGGCGAACTATCTTTTCAAAAAGCTGGCGTTCTTCAGGGCTGAACTGTTCATCAAGAAGGATATTGAGAGGTGTTGCCCAAGGATGCGGTGAAGAATGAATAAACACCTCCCATGACGGGGCAAATACCGGAATAACATCAATATGCAGTTCCAGATGAATATGAGTAAATCCGGATTGGTGGGCAAGATCAACCAGGTCTCGTTCGGAATAATTGCTGATGGGATTATTCGAAATTTTTTCGTCAGTATCCGGAAAATGTGCGGATTTCCAGCGATGTAGCAGCTTAATGGCCAAATTGTCAATACCAGCAGGTTGAGCATCAACGAGCTGTTTAAGAGATTTAGCAATTAAGGATTCATCTCTAAAGACCGGTTCTGCAAAGGAAATTCGCCCGCCTGGTTTGAGTATCCGATAAAATTCCCTTAGGGCGGCGGTTTTGTCGAAAACATAGGCAAGAACTGATCTGGTCATGACAGCATCAATCGAAGCATCCGCGATTGCGTTAAGATTGTCAGCAGCACATTCAAGAAAAGTGCATTGTTGCCGGACATTAAATTGGTTGGCAAGTTGTTCCACATGATCAAGCATAGGCTTGGAAATGTCAGTCAGGATTACCTGTAGAGACGAGTCAATTTGGTTTATGGCTCTAAATGCAATTAATCCGTCCCCGGAGCCGACATCGACAATGGTCATGCCTGGCTTGAGTTGGGCGTGTTCCAGAACACGGTCGGCGTACTGATCTATCCTGGCCTGAATATTCCGGCCATATTCGCTATTTTGGCCGTGTCTAAGATGCAAAAGCCATTCTGTCCAAATGTCGGATTGGCTGTTGAGATTGTTATGCATATATTTTGAATATTGCTATTAATCGAATAAACTAATTATCAAGCTATTTCAGCAAATAAGTTGAAAACTTTAATGTTTTGAAAACCTTCATTCTACTGATTGTTCCTGGCTAACTAAGATTGGCTGACTGGTTACCGGTCAAGTGAGTCGAATGCTTTATTGTTCAAAGCATACCATAAACAAAAAATGCAATTGTCCACAGGATAAATTTATGCAAATGCTAAACAGGTTGATATCGGTTTACATTTTGCAAACGCTCTGTGTGTTTCAGGTGATGGCTGCTGCGCCTAATTTACCTACACCAAACCCACCAGCCAAGGAAGCCAACACCGTTTCAATTCCGAAGCAATCGGAACAAGCCAGCAATAAAGCTCGTTTAGCCTTAAAGTTGGCTGTTTTATCCAGTCGTAAGGCCTTGAAGGCGGTAGAAAATGCTCATGACTTTATTCGCCAGACAACGCCCGGTACACCTGGCTTTTATGTCGGCACGAATGATCAAGGTTATCGTTATGAAGGCGGATGGTTAAAAAATTTACCTAATAATATAGGTTACAACGGCTATGGAGTGCTTTCCTGGCCCAATGGCAACAGCTATGCAGGCAGTTTTCTCAAGGGGCACAAAAATGGTTATGGCGTGTTTACCGGCGGCAATGGCGATACTTACCAAGGCGCGTTTGTCAATGGGGAGTTAGAAGGCTATGGGCGGTATATAGACACTTATGGCAATCGTTATGATGGGGAGTTTCATCATAATTTCAGAGAGGGTTACGGCATCATGGTATATCAGAACGGGGAACGTTATGAAGGTGAATGGCGGGGAAACGAAAAACATGGTTACGGTGTATTGTTCGGAACGGATGGAAAAATTAAATATGCCGGATTTTGGTGATAACCTACCGTTATTAAAATTACCTCAAATGGCTTGTCTCATAAAATGCATTAAACTCAATGGTCAGTTACTAATGTTTTCTTTCAATGCCGGTATTATTTTGTTTTTCTTGATAGCCTGGAGTGGTATTGCCAGTGCGGAAACATTTGATATTTTTGTGTTGGCCGGTCAGTCTAATATGCAAGGCTTTCAAGGAGATGCCAATCATTATCCTATTGATATAAACAAGGATGATCAAAACATTCCGTTCTACTGGGTAGACCCGGAAAGCCGTTCTAATGGAGCATGGTTAACTCTGCAAGCCCAGCCCGGCATTTTTTCAGCCGGCCATTTTGGACCGGAAATTACTTTTGCACGAAAACTGTATGAAGCGGGTTTTCATCCGGCAATTTTCAAATATTCCGCACATGGCACAAGTTTGGCCAATAACTGGAAAACACCCAAGGCTGGTGGTCTTTATGATCAGATGGTGAATGAGTTGCAAAACGCAGTTAAAAAACTTGCAAAACCCGGCGTTACGGTAAATATTAAAGCTTTTTTATGGATTCAGGGTGAATCGGATGCGGAATCCAAGGATATGTCGGATGCATATGAGTCGAATCTGCAAACTTTGATTGGGGATTTTAGAGAAAATGTGGCCAAAAATCCTAAATTACCCATTATTCTCGGTGTAGATGAACAAAACCCTTCGGTTAAACAAAATCCGGAAGTTGTGAATAGCCAGAAAAGACTAGCCGCAAATAATGCGAATATTAAGTTTACCTCAATGATAGGATTGCAAAAAGCCGATTCGACTCATCTTTCTCCGGATGGTTTGCAATTTCACGGCAATAGACTGTTTGACGCATATAAAGATTTAACCAAAAATTCGAAAAAAACAGGGGGTCTTTACCGGAGAAAATTGAATTAATTTTTGTTATTTATTTGTCTCGTTCCAGTTTGTCTATTATTGTTTTACCTAGAGCGACACCTGGTTGTTCTATGGTTTTATAAAAAAACCAAGACAAAAGGCTTGATAAAACCACTGCACAAAGATACTTCAAGATACAGGAAATATCCATGTTTGGCACATCAGGAAAATTAAATGGACCGGCAGATTGTATCCAATTAAGAAACTCCAGCACGGCAACATGGGTTAAATATAAACTAAAACTGAGTTTCCCTACCTGCACAATCACTTTATTTACCAATAATGGAATTGGGTAAATAGATAGTATCAATGCAAATAAAGCAAATTCAAAACCAAAAAATAAATGGTTATATAAGATTTTTTTGCTAAATTCGGTAGGCAGCATTAAAGTGCATAATATTAGAAAACACCAGAATATACTGCTAAAGCAAACTATACGTTTTAATTTACTAGCATTTTTATAAGCAAAATAAGTCAATAAACCTGTTGCAAACACAGGAAGTTGTCCAAAGAAATTAGCGTAATGGAAATCGCCGGCAATTGATATTTGATCTGCAGGATAATAACTTTTGATCAAAAATAAAATAATAAATTTGGATGCAACATATAACCCCAAACTGAAGCATAAAAACAAGATTAAAGACTTAGCCGTTTTTAGCCGTTGCAGTAGCAAAGGCAGAATTAAATAAAAGTTCATTTCCACCGCTACTGACCATCCGCCAGGTACGATTGAATTGATAGCTTCCGGAATGTAGCCATTCAAAAACAACGCAGTGAGCGGTATAAACCACCATTGTATTCCATCTCCGCTATCGTGACGCGGGATAAACTCATATAAAAACAGGTATGACGCAATGGCCAGATAAAACATTGGCGCAATTCTAAAAAATCTTCGGATAAAGAAATTGCGGACTGGACGCTTTTCTCGTGTGGTTCGAAACTCCCAAGACATGCATAATGTCAAAGCGCTGGCGATATAAAATAGTTGTACGCCTCTCATGCCTAATGCAAAAAAAGTTTTCAAGATTTCACTGGACGGCGGAAAATAACCGGCAGAATGCACCATTATTACCCCAAGTATGGCGTATCCTCTAAGAGCATCTATAAAGTCAAACTTCCTTACATTTATTGTCATAATAAAATTGATAAGCCGTAGTGATATAAAGATTAACCAGCATAGGCGAGGTCGGTTCCTAAAAATAAATATAGAAAACTAAGCTAAAGCTTATATCCCTAACTTTAGTGCTTGCTTTTGCAATCGACATTTTACCTGAATATACTTCGGTGGAACTTGACGAAAAATTAAAATTATTTCCTGGTTTTATCAGCAGCTTATACAGGGATAGTTTTTTGGCAGACAGCTTGAGGAAAATAAAAAACATCAATTTATTGCTTTGAATGTTAATTGAGTGGTAGTCTCGGTACAAACACTGCCTTGAATGCTGGCGGAACAGGCTGTCATTGATTGCGATTTGTTGTTTTCCATTGGCACATCATCTTTGGTTTGGCCTGCCGTAAAGTTGCCCGATATTGCTAAAATGCATGGCGGAAAAATAATTCAGATCGACCCCGATTCAACTCCACTGGACAGTAAGGCGGATTACAATCCTTTAGGCAAAGCCGGCCAAATATTGCCCACTCTAGTGAGTGCATTGTCAGCATACGGATAACAGCTGTTAGACTATTTCAAAAGTATCGTTGACATAATGTTGGCTTGACTAGCAATTTATGCCGGTTTGTTTAGGGCTCATGGTCTTGGATGTCCTTATCGGCATAAATTTTATCTACGTGTTTTTTAAACCAGCCGGGCCGAAACAGAACCAGCAATAAACAGATGGTACTGGTTATAGGAATAGGAACAAAACTGACAGCCATCAGTATAATCAGAACTAAGGTATATTTAACTCTGATCCAGATAGATGTTGTATTCATGGCGGCTCATCTCTTGGTTAGTTTTATTTTGACGAAAATTTTGATCAGTTTGGAGTTTTTTTAGTTCAAAGTAAATCCTGGTACGTTTTCCAAACATTTATGAGTTTTAATTTCTTACCTGCGGATTATATTTAATCTTAATTAAGGAGATTAATTTTTCCTCTTATGTCTTTTCAAGTGCTTTAAATTTGAAAAGAAAATTTTTAATTTCAGTAAATTAAGCTTGCTGAAAGCGATAAGCAAAAGGAAAAGTCAGTTTGGTCAGAGCTGTTTTAACAAATGATTTAATGTGGACAGATCATCAAATATGTTATGTTATTCTTGCGGTCTATACTCGGCTTAAAACTCTAAGGTATTATCTTGGATTGAGTTATGAAAAATTGGAATTAGCCTGAGCTACCGCAAATTATTTTAATGATCGAGTTATTTGATAAAGGAGGAATCATGCAATATAGAAAGACTCTACTGGCAATTGGCATTTTGTTCAGTATGACAGCAATAAATTCCCATGCCGCAACCTATACTGTTTCAGATCTTGGCACATTGGGCGGCACTATCAGTGAAGCCTTTGGTATTAATAATAGTGGTGAAATCGTAGGAAATTCTTTCACGGCAAACAATGCCGCATTTCATGCCTTTGTGTATGCAAACGGGGTCATGACTGATCTGGCGACCTTAGGAGGCACATATAGCTATGCCTATGGAATTAACAATAACAATCAAATCGCAGGCGTTTCCAATATTTCAGGCAATGCCGCTTTAAATGCTTTCATCGATACGGGTGGCGTGATGACCGGTTTGGGGACTTTGGGAGGGGCACTGAGCAATGCTACAGCGATTAATGACAGTGGACATGTGGTAGGGGAGTCTCTACTCTCCGATAATGTGACGTATCATGCTTTTATTGATAACCAGGGCGTAATGACGGATTTGGGAGCTTTGGGTAGCTCAATTAGCAGCGCTACCGGTATTAATAACAGCGGGCAGGTGGTAGGAAACTCCGAGACCGGTTCCGGTGAACATGCCTTTATAGATTCCAGCGGTGTAATGACAGACTTGGGCACCCTGGGGGGAGCAAATAGCTCTGCTACCGGTATTAATGCCGGAGGACTGGTGGTGGGGGAATCACAGCTTATCAATAGCACTTCTTATCATGCTTTCCTTGATTCCAGTGGGATAATGACCGATTTAGGCACTTTGGGCGGTTTAAATAAGCAATACGTACTTGTGGCGCCTTCGTTCAGTTACGTATTGCTATCAGCTTCACCGTGCCGGTGGGCGTCTGATTGCCGCTTCCTCCGTTAACGACAACCGTCACCGTCAATCCTTGTGCCGCGGTAATGCTCGACGCGGACGGCGTCACCGCCACTGTGGGCGCGATCTTGGCCACGGCGGTTACGGTCACCGTGTTCGAT
>CAVUMJ010000181.1:0-8708 GCA_963741375.1 uncultured Pseudomonadota bacterium | reverse complement strand
GCTACCTTAAATGAAAATGAAGTTTCCCAAATCCTGGGTGTCGATTTAGTTGTCAACAATCAGGACAAACACCGTCTGGTGGAAAAATCGCTTGCGGAATTAAATCTGGACAGCATGCCGGTTCTGTCTACGGAACCCGGCACAGTTTCGCTGTTTAGCCGCGGCAGGCAACGCGCTTTTGTCAAGGTTCAGGACGGCTGCCGATACCGTTGTACTTTTTGTATTGTCACCGTGGCCCGTGGAGACGAGAAAAGCCGGTCTTTGCAGGATATCATCGCTGAAATCAACACTTTGCATGCCCAAGGCATACAAGAAGTCATTATTACCGGCGTGCATCTGGGTGGATACGGCTCTGATATTTCGAGCAATTTATTTGAACTGGTTACAACCATTTTAAATAACACCTCTATTCCCAGATTGCGCTTAGGTTCGCTTGAGCCTTGGGAATTACCGGACGATTTTTTTGCATTATTCCAAAACCCCAGGCTGGCCCCGCATCTGCATCTGCCTTTGCAAAGCGGCAGTAATGCCGTGTTAAAAAGGATGGCCAGACGATGTAAAACCGAGGAGTTTGCTGATATTGTCCGGCAGGCGCGGGCAAGCATTCCAAATTTTAATATCACCACGGACATTATTGTCGGCTTTCCAGGCGAAACCGAACAGGAATGGCAAGAAAGCTACGAGTACATCAAAAACATAGGCTTTGGCCATATCCACATTTTTAGCTACTCTCCCCGCCAGGGTACCGCAGCCAATGAATTTCCAAATCAAATCAGTCAGGAAACCAAAAAACAGCGCAGCAAGCAATTACATGAATTAGCCGCAACCATGAAACAGCAGTTCATCTTTAAAAATATAGGCTGTACTGCCGAGGTTTTATGGGAAGGTCAAACAGAATGTCTGGACAATCATAAAACCCGGTTTTTTGGCTATACCCCAAATTATTTGAGAGTGGCCTGCGAAGTGGATGATACTATCAATCTTGAAAATCAAATTTTAGCTGCAAAATTACTGACAGCTGATGCTGATTTCGTGTCTGTGGATTTGCTTACTTAGCAAGTGTAGTAAACTTAGCTATTAATCGTGGTAGTCTACAGACTGAAATGATCAAAACTGTAGGATGGGTAGAGCGATAGCGAAACCCATCAATTTAGGCTACAGGCAACACAGGACGTGCATTGCGAGCATTTTTCTTATTTCTCGTTTGCTCCCTTGGCCTATGGAAGGGATTGAGCGAGATATACGAAATTCTCAAATCATTTTTTATATCTTTCCCTTTTAATAGCAAAGTCAAACATGCCCAACAACCCATTATTCAAAAAAGTAATACTGTTACTGGTCGTGATTGCGATTAGTGGCGTTATATACTGGCTATATCAAAAGCCTGAGAGTAAGCAGTCAACTCTGCAACTATTCGGCAATGTTGACCTGCGCCAGGTATCCTTGGCTTTTAACAATAGTGAACGCATCATGGAAGTGCTGGCCCAGGAGGGCGATCAAGTCAAACGCGGTCAGGTGCTGGCCCGTTTGGACACCTCCAGATTGACTCCCAGAGTTGCCGAGGTGGCGGCGCAAACCGAAGCTCAGCATCAGGTAGTGGAACGCATGCATAACGGCAGCAGACCGGAAGAGATTGCCGAAGCCCGCGCCAATCTGGATGCCGCCAAAGCGGATGCCGATTACGCCCGCTCGCAATATGAACGATTATTGTCATTAAATAGCGAATCTTCCGGCAAAGCCATCAGCAAACAGGATATAGACAACAGCCGTGCGCTTATGAACAGTACGGAAGCCCGTTACAATTTAAACAAAAAAGCCCTGGATTTAGCGGTTATCGGCCCGCGCAAGGAAGACATCGGCCAGGCCGAAGCCCAACTGCATGCTTATCAGGCGCAACTGGCGTTTCTTCGCCAACAGATTAAAGATGCCGAGTTGCTAGCACCCGACAATGCCACGGTTCGCTCCCGCCTGCTGGAACCGGGGGAAATGTCCAGCCCGCAACGGCCGGTTTTTTCACTGGCTTTACTTAATCCCAAATGGATACGGGCTTACGTTGGCGAAATGGATTTGGGGCGAATCCATCCCGGCAGCACGGCGCAAGTATATGTAGACAGTTTCCCCGCACAAGCTTATCAAGGCTGGATAGGTTTTATTTCGCCGGTGGCGGAATTTACCCCCAAAAGCGTACAGACTGAAGAGCTGCGTCCAAGTCTGGCTTATGAAGTCAGAGTATTTGTCAAAGACGAAAAAGATGATTTGCGCCTGGGGATGCCGGCTACTGTGCGGGTGCCGGTTTCATCTCCTGTTGTAAGTCCAAGTTCTTAGCTTATAACCAGATAGATTTATCTGGCTTTATTTGGGTTATGGATTTTATTGAAATCTTTTTTCAGTGCCAACTCACTATGATTAAACCTTTAGTCAAAATACTTAAAACTTGGAGAGGCTAGGATTTTTTATTGCTAACGTTATATTACTGATTAGTGAATTTTTTATTACATCTAAAACTAATGATATAGAGCTGGGCATTTGCTTCTTCAAAACATGAATCGGCGTGAGCTGATTTTTCTTATGGCGCAAGTAATCCAAATATTAGACCAATTCATTTCATGTAAAGAATGACAGTTATTGCCATTTTATGCCATTTGTGCAATAACATTTATTTGTAAACGAAAATAGAGGAGATACCACCATGCAAAGTATGAATATTTCCCTGCCCGATCCTCTGAAACAATTTGTGGACGGACAAATTGCCCAAGGGCGTTACAGCAGCGTCAGCGAATACATACGTGAATTGATTCGCGCCGACGAGAAACTGAAAGCGGAGGAACAGCTTGAAGCAAAATTATTGGAAGGTCTCAATAGCTCCGAAAGTGAGCTTAGCGAAGCGGATTGGAATGAAATTCGCAAAGAAGCGCTCAACATTTTGGAGTCCAAAAAGGTAAGGCGTTAGTGCCAAAAGTTTATCAACGCCAACAGGCGAGGCGTGACCTTTCGCTAGCGGCGAGCGTTGTTATTATTCCCCAGCATCGTCCTTTTCTTTTTTTTCAGAATTCTGCGTCTACCTCCCTATAGACTAAAATTGTAACTCATATTTATTTGCAAATTCTTCTGCTAGTATTTGACAGATGAAACATATTGCAATAGAGTTAGCCAACATTAGCCAATACATTAAAGCAATACCATGCAAGTCAACATACTTGAAGCCAAAAACCGCCTTTCCAGTCTTGTAAATGCTGCTGAACGCGACGAAGAAGTAGTATTGGCCAGAAATGGCGTGCCGGTAGCTAAAATTGTTAAATACACTGCCAAACCCGTATCGCCGCCAGGCGCCTGGAAAAATCTGGTTGCTTATGCTTCTGATTGGGATTCCGCTGAAACCAATGCCGAAGTTGCAAATTTATTCAACATAAATACCGATGCGCCTACTACTTGATACTTGTATCGTTTATGATTGGATGATGGGCAAACTTCAGGATACCTCAAGCATATCATTGATCCGGACTGAAGGAGCTTTAGTCAGTGCAGTATCGGTATGGGAAATGGCGATAAAACACGCACTTGGCAAACTACCTCTTCCAACGACTAATATAGCCAATGATATTGAAGCTCAAGGTTTTCAACTGCTGAATATTACCGCCTTTCATGCTCAATCGGTATTGGATTTAGGAAATCATCATAAAGATCCGTTTGATCGCCTGTTACTGGCTCAGGCCAAAAATGAATCTTTAAGGATAGTAAGCTATGATACAGTTTTTCAGGAATATACTGATGCAGTATTGTTGTTAACGAAAGAAGGTAAAACCTAAATCAGGCAGATAAAATGAGCGGTTATGAACTTGCCGGAATCTGAGATGAATAACGGCACAGGAGTAGTCGTATCTGCCTGTGACATAAAAAAACAGTTCAAAACCGGAAAACACTCCGTCACCGCCTTAGACGGCATTTCTTTGCAAATCACCAAGGGCAGCTTGTCCGCCCTAGTTGGTCCGGATGGGGCTGGTAAAACCACGCTTATACGTTTGATTGCCGGTTTATATAAAGTATCCAGTGGCGCATTGTCAGTTTTAGGGATAGACGCCAGCCTGGACCCGCAAAGCATTCAAGCGCGGATTAGTTATATGCCCCAGCAGTTCGGATTGTATGACGATTTAACCGTGCAGGAAAATCTCGATCTATACGCCAACATGCATGGCGTCAGCCATGACAGCCGTAAACAACGCTATGCCAGATTAATGGAGATGACCAATCTAGGCAAATTTTCCCAGCGTTTGGCCGGTAAATTATCCGGCGGCATGAAACAAAAACTGGGGCTAGCCTGTACTCTGGTGCGATCACCTGAGTTATTGCTGCTTGATGAACCTACAGTTGGGGTTGATCCGCTATCCCGCCGAGAGCTTTGGAACATAATCCAGCAGTTGGTCAACGATGAAAAACTCACGGTGCTGATCAGCACGTCTTATCTGGAAGAGGCAGAAAATTGCCACAAAGCCATTGTGTTATCGCACGGTAAAATTCTGTTTCAGGGGCATCCAGGCCAGCTTAGCCAATCTGCAGCGAACAAGGTTTTTTTGATTCATCCGGCAAATACCCAGTCGGCCCGAAAGCTTCAGGCGGATTTGCTGGATAACCCGGCGGTAGCTGACGCATTACCGGAAGGCGGTCTGGTGCGCACTGTGTTGTTTCAGAAACCAGCTGATTTTACAAACTTGCAACTTGTCAATACCGACCAGCCAACATCGGCATTAGCCAATTTTGAAGACGGCTTTATGTTGCTGTTGCATGAAAAACGGATTTCTGAAAACGATACGGATGAAATACAAAATAAAGCGCTAATCATGCAAAAGAAATTTACTGAATCGACAGGCGAAACAGTGATCGAAGTGCGTGATCTGGTGCGGCGCTTTGGTAATTTTACTGCTGTAGATCATGTCAGCTTTGATGTTAAACGTGGTGAAATTTTCGGCTTATTGGGACCAAACGGCGCTGGTAAAACCACCACCTTCCGCATGTTGTGCGGTTTACTGGCGGCAACTTCCGGTTCTTTGCGAGTGATAGGTCAGGATTTGCGTTTTGCCGGCGCTGCGGCTCGTCAGCGTATAGGTTACGTGGCTCAAAAATTTGCGTTATACAGAGAACTTTCGGTTATGGAAAATCTGGACTTTTTTGCCAGCGCCTACGGATTACACGGCAAACATAGACAAGAGAGGATGAATTGGGCAATTGAACAGTTTGAGCTTTCCAGCATGTTGAATTCCACCAGTGGCCGGGTGCCGGGTGGTTTTAAACAGCGTTTGGCGATGGCCGCCGCCTTAATGCACGAACCGGAAATATTATTTCTGGACGAACCGACCAGCGGCGCAGATCCATTGGCCAGACGGGATTTTTGGCGGCGGATTACCGCTCTGGCCGAGCAAGGCGTTACTATAGTCGTTACGACTCACTTTATGGCGGAAGCGGAATATTGCGACCGGGCAATTATCCAGGATGCCGGGCGCTTGCTGGCGCAAGGCTCCCCTGCCGAACTGCGCCAATACGGCAGTCGCCCGGATGGCGGCAGGCCCACTATGGAAGATGCCTTTATTAACATTGTTACCGCATCACGCGATCATGACAGTTAAACACTGTAATGCCTACCGGCGCATCATTGCTTTAATCGGCAAGGAAAGCCTGCAAATGTGGCGAGACCCCAGCAGCATTGGGATAGGGGTATTATTACCAGTGATTCTGGTGTTATTATTCGGTTATGGTTTGTCACTGGATGTTAAGAACGTGCAGATTGCTCTGGTTCTTGAAGACGTCAGCCCGGAAGTCACGGAAATAGCCGCAGGCTTTGAATTATCGCCTTATTTCCAAACCCAAACCATGTTATCGATGCCGCAGGCAATGGCGCTAATGGCAGACCTGAAAGTAGATGCAATCGTGCGGATACGTCCTGATTTTGCCAGACAACTTGCGCTTGGCCAGGCGGATATAGAAGTGATTTTACAAGGAGCCGACGCCAATTATGCACGTCTGGTTGAAGCTTATGCCGAAGGCGCCATAGGCCAATGGCTGCAACGCCGGCAAAGTGAAGGACATAGCGATTTTACCGTGCCGGTCAAAATTGAATCGCGGCTATGGTTTAACGAAGCCAATAACAGCCGGTATTTTTTAGTGCCTGGCTTGATTGTGCTGGTGATGACGCTGATAGGCGCATTTTTAACCGCGCTGGTGATGGCCAGGGAATGGGAGCGCGGCACGCTGGAATCACTTTTTGTAACGCCGGTCAAGGTTAAGGAAATCATGATAGGCAAAACTGTTCCTTATTTTTTGCTGGGCTTAACCGGATTGATTTTATGCCTGGTCTCGGCAAAATTTCTGTTCGATGTACCCTTTCGCGGCTCAGTCGCGGTACTTTTACTGGTTTCCATGCTTTATCTGCTGGTCAGCTTGGGGATAGGCTTGCTGATCTCTTCCGCGGTTAAAAATCAGTTTGTGGCCAGCCAGATCGCGGTATTAACCACATTTCTGCCGGCATTGATGCTGTCAGGTTTTTTATTTGATATTCGCAGCATGCCCTTTTTTCTAAGTATGTTGACCAGATTACTGCCCGCACGTTACTACGTGGATTTACTGCAAACCATTTTTTTAGCCGGAGATGTCTGGGCTGTGATTTTGCCGGATATTGCAGTATTAATCCTAATGGCGACATTTTTTTTATGGCGTGCGGCAGCCATTACCCGAAAATCCCTGGAGTAAAACCATGCTCAACATCCTATATCGTATTTTGGCCTTAACCAAAAAGGAGTTGCTGGCGGTATTAAAGGATCCGCGCAGCCGAATCAGTTTGATCATGCCGCCATTAATGCAGTGTTTGATGTATGGTTATGCCGCCACTTATGATTTAAATAACATTCCTTATGCCGTATTGGATCGCGATCACAGTATTTCTTCTTATGCTCTGCTTGCAAAATTTGACGGTAGCGGCGTATTTAAGCGCGTCGCCAATATTCAGGCCCAACAGGAAGTGGCTAAACTGATCAATAATCATGAAGCATTAATTATTATCGAGATAGAACGCGAGTTTGAGCGGCAGTTGTTGTCGGGTCAGACTGCAACCATACAAGTGATTGCCGACGGCAGAAATTCCAATACCGCAGCCACCGCAAGCGGTTATGTCAATAATATAGTCGATGAGTTTAACCATAACTGGAGTATCGATCATGGCCAAACTCCCCTGCCCTTACGGATCGTCAGCCACGCCTGGTACAATCCTAATTTTGAAACCCGCTGGCACATGATACCGGGCATGATAGCAACTCTAACCATATTGCAAACCATGATGCTGACAGCGCTTTCCGTAGCCCGCGAACGCGAACAGGGCACCTTTGACCAGTTGTTGGTCACTCCCTACAGCCCGTATGAAATTATGATAGGCAAGGCATTGCCCTCCATATTGATAGGTTTGGCGCAGGCAACTTTAGTGTTGCTGGTTGCCGAACTGTGGTTCCGGATTCCATTTGCGGGTTCTTACTTTACCCTTTATCTGGGATTGGGAATTTTTGTGATGGCGGCTGTGGGCATAGGCCTGCTGATTTCAGCGGTATCGGCTACAATGCAGCAAGCAATGCTGTATACGTTCATTTTCTTAATGCCATTCATGCTGCTGTCCGGATTAACCACGCCTATCAGCAATATGCCGGAGACCTTGCAATATTTTACTATGATCAACCCCTTACGCCACGCTATTATTCTGGTGCAACGGGTATATTTGGAAGGCGCCGGCATTGAGACCATCATGCCGTATCTTGTGCCTTTATTCATCATAGGCGTCGTAACCTTGACCTGCGCCAGCCTGCTTTTCCGTTACCGTATCAACTGAAATATGGCTAGCATGACCAATATCTCAATAAAACCACTCGCCGTTAATCTCCTAAGGAGATATGGCCCTATAATCGGCTGCGTTTGGTTTTGTGCTTGTACGGTTGGCCCGGATTTCCATAAACCGGATAATAATAGCCTTGATTCCTGGCAACAATTGCCTGCCTCTCACGATACAGCCAATTCTGCAAGCGAGAGTCTAGAAAACAACGCTGATCAATCCTGGTGGCGACAGTTTAACGACTCCTTGTTAAATAGCTTGATTGATAAAGCCATAAAGGAAAACCTGACATTGCAAACGGCGACAACTTTGCTGGCGCAGAGCCGCGCCCAGCGCGGCATAGCGGCAGCCGACCAATTTCCGGTGATTAACGGCAATGCCTCTTATTCCAGGGTTCAATCCAGTCAGGAAGGTATTTTAAATTTAACCAAAACCCTGCTGGGAGGCAATTCTACCGCCACCTCCGCCAATGGCACGGGTTTAAGCAGCAGTGCCGGAGGCTCCGGTTTGGGCGCAGTTGGCGTGCCTTCTGCCGGCATACCGCCGTTCAATCTCTATCAATTCGGCTTTGATGCAGCTTGGGAGCTTGACCTGTGGGGGCGGGTACAAAGAGAACAGGAGTCCGCTCAGGCCGGCGTGGAAGTTGCCAGAGAACAGCATCATGCCGCTCAATTGAGCGTAATTGCAGAAGTGGCCAGAAACTATTTCGAACTGCGCCGCTTGCAGCATAATCTTGATTTGGTGAAACAACAGGAGACGCTGGCGCAGGAACAGTTTGATTTGACCGGTTTTAAAACCAACAACGGTCTAGCCACCCACATCGACCTGGAAAACGCCAAACTGCTGC
>CAVUMJ010000180.1:0-17753 GCA_963741375.1 uncultured Pseudomonadota bacterium | reverse complement strand
AAAGGTCCAGAACATGGTGATTGCAACCATGGATTGTTCTGAACTAAACATAAAGAATCGCCAAAATCCGAAACAGATTTGTAGAATCACTAAAAGAACTATCCAATAAAACGGCGCCGCTAATGGCGAGATAAAGTCCTTCTCCAGTTTTTCCATTTTAGGCGTCACTGAAAATCTGGGATGCTCGGGATGTTTCAATACTGCCCAAACAGCTCTAATAGAAAACAACGATTGCAAGGTTTCGTATATCTCAGACAAAAATATCCATCTGAATTTACTGAAAAGAAAATGATTGGTCAGTATTAAAGCGAACAGATAAGGCACCGTGTAACAAAAAATTTCCGATGCATTAGCATTGTATATTTTTAAACCGAAAAACAGATAAAATCCGGGAGCAAGCAGGAATACCACTCTGGCAAAAGGAAAAAACCAAAACAGCATGTTTGATAAATAACAAATTCTTTGCCAAATCTTTAATCGCGGCATCAGCAAAGGATTGTAAAAAATAAAGTTTTGCACCATGCCTTGAGCCCAGCGTATTCTTTGAATTAAAAAGCTGCTGAAAGTCTCAGGCTGTAATCCGGAGATAAGTGGCAACATGACGTAATGAGATTTCCAGCCTTTGCTATGTAGAATAAGAGCGGTTTCTGAATCCTCCGTAATGGTTTTGCCATGAAAACCACCCGTTTCATCTATGGCCTTACGCCTTAGAACCGCAGCGGAACCACAAAAAAATGAAGACTGCCAAAAATCCAGTCCAGGTTGTATGGCGCCATAAAACATTAAGTTTTCAGATGGGATGCGATGGAATAGATCCAGGTTTTTTTCGACAGGATCAGCGTTAATGAAAAAATGCGGGGTTTGCACCAAAAAAATTTTTTCATCCTGAATGAACGCTCCTATGGTTTTGATTAAAATATCAACAGTTGGAGCATGATCAGCATCTAAAACCAGAATAAGCTCACTATTTATGTGCGCCAGTGCACTGTTCAGGTTGCCTGCTTTGGCGTGAGAGTTTTCCTTACGGTTGAGGTAATGCACGTTCAACTCAGCACAGATTTTTTTAAATTGAATCCGTCTCTCTATTGCGTCAATTCTGATTTGTTCATCAGTGGAATTCAATTTTTGTTCTGTCGCGCCATCATCAAGCAAGTAGATGTTTATTTTTTCCTTGGGATAATCAATGTTGCCGGCAGCAGCCAGAGTTATCATTACCAAATCCGGCGGTTCGTTATAGCTAGGAATCAAGATATCAACTGTAGGCCATAAATGACGATCTTCCGGTAATGCAATAACTTGTCGTTTTAACGGCCGGATATTGATGAAGACACTCAGAAAAAACATTATGCCGCCATATATCTCAGCCAAATAAAGAATTATCATGCCGATAGAGCTAAAAAAATCTTGATATTCCAGAGAATAAAACGTTCGCCAGAAAAAATATCGAAGGACGAGATAGCTGCTGATGGTTAAAAAAAGCACCCGAAAAAAACCCAGGGTTTTGACTCGGATTAATAACAGCATTGCGCCTAAAAATACGGCGGATATATAAATCTGGGTATTGATTCCTACTCGTAGGCTGGATAAATACGCCATGCCTAAAGCCAGGGAAAAAATTGCCAAAAAATTCAGTATCGAAGAGTTTCCAGAAAAATAAAGCTTCTTTTCCATTTAAAGGTTTAATAAAAGTAAAAAAAACACGTCAAGCTGAATACCTATGGGTATCATTTTGCTGATTTTAATATGATCTTAAAACCAGAAAACATATTTTTTTGATAAATGACTAAAGAGCATCTCTAAAAATCCAACCGTCGTTGCCATACTGCGTTGCGATAAAAAATTTTTTCTTACAAATCAATCATATGTGCGTCACATTTTTTTGCTTGCGTCTTGTCTGGCTTAGACATTTGAGTTTTTAGAGGCACCCTAAAGCGCCATTCAAACCTTCAATGCAACTTCGCGCCTGAATGGCAATTTCCAGTTCTTCGTTTGTTGCAATGACTAGTACCGACACATCGGAATTTTCACTGTTAATCTCGCTGCAGGGCTGCAATACATGCCGATTTTTGGAGTCTTCAATACAAATTCCAAGTCTCTGCAGATTTGCGCAACATTTTTCTCTGAGCCAAAAATCGTTTTCACCAATACCGCCAGTAAACACCAGTGCGTCGACATGACCTAATACAGCGAAATAGGCGCCTATGTATTTTTTGACGCGATAAGCGTACATTTCTAAAGCTAACATAGCGTTTTTATCGCCAGCTTCGGCTTTTTCATGAATTGTGCGCATATCATTTTCCTGGCAAATACCTTTACAGCCACTATTTTTATTTAAAAGAGTCTCGATTTCCTTATTACTCATCTTGACTGAGCGGTCCAAAAAGAAGTGAATCGCCGGATCAATATCGCCACTTCTTGTTCCCATCATTAAACCTTCCAATGGAGTCATACCCATGGATGTATCGACGCTGCAGCCATTTTCAATTGCGGTGACGCTTGCGCCATTGCCGAGATGTAAAGTAATCAGATTGGTTTGAAGTAAATCTTTTTTTAAAAACTTAGCAGCCTGTTTAGCGACATGACTATGCGACGCACCATGAAATCCGTAGCGTCTGACGCCATGTTCGGTATAAAGGTTGGAGGGTAGAGCATATCGGAAGGCATATTCCGGCAAGGTGTGATGGAATGCTGTGTCAAAAACTGCTACCTGTGGAATATTGCCCATTTGTCGAATGGCTTCTTCAATACCAAGTAAGTTTGCAGGATTGTGCAATGGAGCCAGTACACTAGTTGCCGAAATTTGCGTCAACACCTCTTGAGTAATCTGCGTGGGTTGACGAAATTGCTCACCACCATGAACCACGCGATGACCGATGCAAAATAATTCATTACTATCCGACAAAATGCCGGTATTGTTTAATACGGAAAATAATTCCTGCAAAGCTTGTTGATGGTTGGCAATCTGTTTCTTAACGTGCTGTTTGGGGGTATTGTCAATACTGAAACTATGTTCGGAGTCTAATTCGCCAATTCTTTCAATCAATCCGGTAATTAAAACGCTTTGGGCAAGCATTTCAAACAGACTGTATTTAACTGAGGAGCTACCTGCGTTCAGCACCAGTATTCTCATGCTTATTTGCCTTCTTGCGCTTGAATGGCGGTGATAATCACAGTGTTGACAATATCTGTGACGGTGCAGCCGCGGCTTAAGTCGTTAACCGGCTTATTTAAACCTTGTAAAATTGGACCTATGGCAATAGCGCCTGATGATCGTTGCACGGCTTTGTATGTGTTATTTCCGGTATTTAAATCAGGAAAAATGAATACATTGGCTCGTCCTGCTACTTCACTATTTGGCAGTTTGGTTTTGGCTACTTCTAGATCAACAGCCGCATCGTACTGTATCGGTCCTTCCAATAAAAGGTTAGGGCGGAGTTCCTTGGCAAATTTTACTGCTTCTCGAACTTTATCCACGGCCTCGCCTTTACCGGAATCACCCGTGGAATAGGACAGCATGGCAACTTTGGGTGATATGTTGAACATTTGGGCGGTATCGGCAGAGTTCAAGGCTATATCGGCAAGTTGGTGGGCATCAGGATTAGGATTGACGGCACAGTCGCCATAAACTAATACCCGGTCTTCCAGGCACATGAAGAATACGCTGGAAACTATGGATACGCCGGGTTTGGTTTTGATAATTTCGAAGGCAGGCCGGATGGTATGCTGGGTTGAATGTACCGCACCTGAGACCATGCCATCCGCCAGTCCGAGATAAACCATCAAGGTGCCGAAATAACTGACGTCAGCCATTAAATCGAATGCTGCATCATAAACCAGATTTTTGTGTTTGCGGGCCTGATAATAAGTTTCTGCAAATTGTTGCCGTAATTCAGAATTGAGCGGGTCTATGATTTCAATGCCCTCCATTTTTAATGCCATGGCTTGAATTTTTTTACGGATGATCGGTTCATTACCCAGCAAAGTTATTTTGACGACGTCGCGCAGTAATAGAATCTCCGCAGCATGTAAAATTCTGTCTTCTTCTCCTTCCGGCAGAACAATGTGCTGCTTTTTGGCTTTAGCGCGTTGAACCAGCTCATATTCAAACATCAATGGCGTCAACTTGCTGGAGTTTTGCGCACATAAACGTTTCTTAAGTTCCGCCATGTCAATGCTGCTTTCCACCAACCCGAGTGCTTTTGCAATTTTGCGTTCATTTTGCGGATCAATTTTGGCTCTGACATGGCTAACTTTCATGGCCGTAGTAAAAGTATCACAGTCGACCGCAAGCATTGCAAATGGTATATCGCCCAGACCACTTATCAGATTCCGCACCTGTTCGCCGGGTTCCTGATGGCCAGTCAACAGCAAGCCGGATATCTGTGGATAATTCTTTGAATGGTAAGACATTAAACTGGCAAGAATAATATCGGAGCGGTCACCGGGAGTGATGATTAAATCTCCGGCTTCGACATAATCCAGAAAATCCGGAACCAGCATAGCCGCGACCCGGTAGTGGTATACTTCTCGACTCAGGGTATTGCGATCGCCCGATAAAATTTTAGCGCCTAAGGCATGGGCAATATTGTCCATGGTGGGCGTGTCTAGTGAGATATCGGCCGGCACCACAAAAATCGGAAAGTCAGCCGAATGCCCTATACTTGACCTAAGACTGGCTAACTGATTTTCCTCAACGCCATTGATTACCGTTGCCAAAACTCCGCATGCATGTTCATGCAAAGCATGTTTCAAACTGGCAAGATTATCTAGTATTTCAGTGTTATCGAGATCATCACCATTCATGACGGGCAACATCACGCAATCAAGATTGTTGGCGACATCTGCATTAAAATCAAATTCGAAAATGGATTCACCGTGGATATAATCCGAACCTACACAAAGTACCAAATCACACTGATCTTTCAAGCTGCGGTATTTGGCTAGAATGATTTTTAGTAATTCTTCGTAATGTTCTTCCGCTATTAGTTTTCGCGCCAAATCACTTTGGCATCCATATAAGGCTTCGTAAGGTTGTTCGATAGAGTATCGATAGGTAATAAGCTCGATTAACTCATCCGGCTCAGAGCCGCTATGTATAATGGGTCTAAAAAAACCAGTTTTGCTGGCGTGTCCGGATAACATTTCCATTACGGCTAGCATGATAACTGATTTTCCACTTTGTTCGCCTGCTCCAGTCAGGTAAATATTTTGGGAAATGCAGGCAGGTGCTTCAAGTAGCAATTCACTCATAAGGATTGGTTGGCCGATTAAGTTGACTTGATTCTACTGCAAAATTTATATATATCGTCAATGTTATTACTCGCATTAGCTGGAGCCTATCAAGAAAAAGCTGATTAAGCAGCAAACTTGAGTATTAAGGCTATACTTCAAAACCAAGGTGGAAATTTCCCGAAAAATTCAATGGCAAAATTTACCGTTTATTTTAAAGATAAAGCTATTCAAACTACTGCATTTGAGTCTGGAGTCGTCCATATCGGGAGAGACGATACCAATGATGTGGTAGTGGATAGTCTGGCTGTTGCCCCTGTGCATGCCGTGGTTGTAATTAAAGATGGTTCCTGCTTTATCAAACAAATGAACGATAGATATCCTTTATTAGTCAATAATCGGCTGCTTAAGGAGTGTAATCTGTTGGACAATGATGTAGTCAATATTGGCAAGCACTATATCGTTTTTAACAAAGCAGACGCTTTAGTTTTACCGGGAAATTTTTCAAAAGATCAGGATGTCAGCGAAAGCAACTTGCGGCAGGTTGAAAACTTCAAGGTGTTGGATGCCAATTTACAGATATTAGAGGGAGAGCATATCGGTCGTATCTTGCCCTTAAAAAAAGCCATGACCCGCTTGGGACGCGAAGGGTGTGGCATCGTCGTCATAACTAGACGAAAAGATGGTTTTTTTATTTCAGCTTTGGAAGAAAACCAGGATTTGAGAGTTAATGATTTGCCCTTGGATAATAAAATTGTGAAATTACAACAAAATGATGTCATTATTGTAGACAATATCCCGATGCAATTCTTTCTGGATTGATTGTCGAAATCTTTAAAATGATTCCCAAAAGCCTTGATGAGGAGTAATTATATCCTTATGATTTATTCAACCATTATTTGCCCTGATTGCTGAGTCGTACCTTAAAATAGTCTTCCGGCATTGGGTTTTTAAAAGGTGCATTATGGTAATTGATAAAAACGAAGAGAAGCGCCGCTTCCATCGCATTTTGTTTAATGCGGAAGCAATTTTGCAGGGTGAGGAAGCCCAATATAGTTGCAAAATTCTTGATCTTTCCCTAAAGGGCTGTTTGTTGGAATTTAACCAAACCTGGTTAGGCAAACCGAATCAGCTTTATACGCTAACTTTTAAGTTAACTGATGAAATCAGCATTGATATGAAGCTGGCTGTCATGCATTGCAAAGACAGCCATTGTGGTTTTGAGTGTCAATATATTGATATAGACAGCATTTCCTCGTTGCGTCGTCTGGTGGAGTTGAATATCGGAGATAGTGAGTTATTGGAAAGGGAGTTGGTTGCGTTATGTAGTATTGGCATGGACGCAACTTAAAGTAACTAAGTTTTAAGTGAAGGTAAACGTCTCAGTCTGTTCATGCCGGCAAAATATCACTTAGCATGGGCTTTCCTAAGCTTGTTGGCTTTCGGTTTCCCAGCCGCGATGTTTGTCTATCCATTTCATACTTAGCCAATACCAGATTGTCATCGGTGAAGTCCAGCCAAACCATTCCCAATCCTCAATCAGGAAAAATTGACCAACCCATTCATATTCAGAATATAAAGTTCCCCAAGGAATGCAATAAGCGCTAAAAATAACGTTAGACAAAATTAGCAACAATGCGCCCTTACGGGTTTCGATGCTGGACAGTGCTAAATATACCCACATTGGGGTATTTTCAGTTTTTTGCATTTAGAGCTCCATTTATAATTCTAAATTCCAGTTTATTTTGATTAAAAACCTACATAGTTTAAAGTATATTTAATCATTTGAGTTTTGATTAAATAATTGTGGTGATTATAACAAACTTGAAATAATAGTCACATTTCAAATAAAACTTAGAAGTTTGCAAAAACTGTCAGAGCCTCTTGAATATGACTGACTCCATGTATTTCAAGGTTTTTGATAAGCTCTTTCGGTTGATTGGCTTTCGGTATGACTGCCCGTTTGAAACCGTGTTTGGCTGCTTCATTCAGACGGGCATGGCCATTTGCCACCGGTCTGATTTCCCCATTTAGGCCAACCTCTCCAAAAAATATGGTGTCGTATGGAATCAATCGATCACGCAAGCTCGATACGATACCTAATATGATTGCCAGATCCGTACTGGTTTCTGTAGCCTTAATGCCACCGACTACATTGGTGTAAATTTCATCATTACCGGTAAATATCCCACCGTGACGAGCCAGGACAGCCAAAAGCATGGCAAGGCGGTTTTGATCCAATCCAACAGCCAAACGTCTTGGATTGCCATATTGACTTTCTGTAACCAATGCCTGAATTTCAACCAGTAATGGTCTGGTGCCCTCCCATAATACAGTGACAGCGCTGCCTGGGGAAGGTTTCTCCGCTCTGGACAAGAACATGGCCGACGGATTTTTTACCTCTTTTAAACCGTTGGTTTCCATAGCAAAAAAACCTAACTCGCCAACACTGCCAAAGCGGTTTTTGTCGGCGCGAAGCACGCGGAATCTTGAATCGTCAGTTGAAGACAGCACGATCTGGGCATCAACGATGTGGCTAAGTGTCATAGGCCCGGCCAGGGATTGATCTTTAGTGACATGTCCGACCAGAAGAAAGGATACGCCTTTGCGTTTGGCATACTGAGTCAACAAGCTGGCTGTTTCCCGAACTTGCGAGACAGAGCCCGGCGCAGATTCGGATTCTGAGCTAAACATAACCTGAATAGAGTCAATAATGACTACTGATGGACATTCTTCATCAAGAATCTGGCAAATTCTCTGCACGGATGTTTCAGCCAGCATGCTGATTTTTGAAGTTTGTATTTTTAATCTATGGGCGCGTTCGGCAATTTGTTGTAAAGATTCTTCACCGGAAACATATAAAACTTTTTGATGTTGGGAAATATGAGAGATAGCCTGTAATAAAATAGTGCTTTTACCGGCTCCTGGTGCGCCGCCTATCAATACTACACTGCCTTGCACCAAGCCATTGCCCAGGACTCTGTCAAATTCCGATAAGCCGGTAGAAATGCGGGCTGTTTGGGTTAAGTTAACTTCAGACAACAGTCTGACTTCACTTAGCGAACCAGCATAACCGCTGTTGTCTCGTGCAGATTTAGAGCTGCTTAAGCGTATTTCCTGGATGGTGTTCCATTCCCCGCATTGATTGCATTGTCCTGACCAGCCCGGATAATCGGCTCCGCAATCGGCACAAACAAAAGCGGATTTTTGTTTCTTGGCCATCAGACTAGATTTTCAAATTTGGCGATTGTTCAACCATTTGTACACGCTGGGTAATGCCGCAAAGCAGGGTGTAAGGAATGGTGTCAGCATATCGGGCAATTTCTTCTATCGGAATGCTGTCTCCCCAAAGCAATACCGGATCGCCTGGTAAAGCGTTTAACTGGCTGTTCAAGTTAACTGTAATCATATCCATTGAAACTCTGCCGATTAACGGGATGCGTTGACCATTCACTAATACCGGAGCGCCACTCTGAGTGTGGCGATGGTAGCCATCTCCATAGCCAATTGAGATTACCCCCAAACGGGTAGGTGTCTGACATTGCCAGATTCCGCTGTAGCCTACAGTTTCTCCGGCAGCAACATCTTTTACGGCAATTAGCCTTGAATGCAGGCTCATAACCGGTTTTAAGCCAAAATCGCCGCCGGATTTCCCAGCAAATGGTGAACAACCGTAAAGCATTAAACCAGGTCTGACCCAATTTCCGGAAACATTAGGCCAACCTATGATGCCGGCGGAATTGGCAATGCTGCTTTGGCCCGGAAAATTTTTGATTTCCTGGTTGAATAATTCGATTTGTTTTCGGGTTTTATCGTCCAGTAAATCGTCGGCGTTAGCAAAATGAGTCAACATGTTTATGGGATGCTTGACTCCTGGACAAGCAAGCAAAGCCTGATATGCGGCATGAAAATCAGCATTTTTAAAGCCAAGGCGATTCATGCCGGTGTCCATTTTTAGCCAAACAGTAAGCTGGTTTTTAGATTCGGATTGCTGCTGAATCATGGCTATTTGTTGAGGGTTATGCACCACGGCTTCCAGATTGTTTCGCAAGAACAGCTGTAATTCCTCTGCACAAACAAAGCCTTGCAATACGGTGATCGGATGTTTGACGCCATTATTTCTAAGCAGTACCCCTTCGTCCACTCTGGCGACGGCAAAGCCGTCTGCATCTTCCAAAGCTGTAGCTATTCTGGTTATGCCATGACCGTAGCCGTTGGCTTTAATAACGGCCATGATCTTTTTTCCGGGCGCATAGCGTTTGACTTGGGCAAGATTATGACGAACCGCTTCCAGATCAAGCTGAACATAAGCTGCCGGCGTCATTCATAATCCTCGTCTGTATAATGGCCGGCAAAATTCTCAAAGCGGGTAAATTGACCAAGGAAAGTCAGCCGTACCGTGCCTAATGGGCCGTTACGCTGTTTGCCGATAATGATTTCGGCAACACCTTTATCCGGACTATCCTCGTTATAAACCTCATCCCGGTAAACAAAAATAATTAAGTCGGCATCCTGTTCAATGGCGCCCGATTCCCGCAAATCCGACATTACCGGTCTTTTGTTCGGGCGTTGTTCCAGATTACGGTTAAGCTGAGACAAGGCAATAACCGGCACATTCAATTCTTTGGCAAGAGCTTTCAAACTTCTGGATATGTCTGAAATTTGCTGAACGCGGTTGTCGCCGCTACTTGGGGATTGCATCAATTGCAAATAATCCAGCACGATTAATCCCAGTTGCCCTTGTTCGCGAGCCAGGCGGCGGGCGCGGGCGCGAACTTCAGTTGGGGTTAATGCAGGAGTATCATCTATAAATAATTTGGTATCCGCCAGCATATTAATGGCGGAAGTCAGTCTGGGCCAATCATCGTCTTCAAGTTTGCCAGTTCGGACTTTATGCTGGTCAATGCGGCCAAGTGAGGACATCATCCGCATGGCCAAAGCTTCCCCAGGCATCTCCATACTAAAAACTGCAACAGGATTGCCGCTTTTTAAGGCAACATTTTCCGCCATATTCATGGCGATAGTGGTTTTCCCCATTGATGGCCGCCCGGCAACGATAATTAAATCCGCAGGTTGCAGGCCGGAAGTTTTTTCGTCCAAATCCGTAAAACCGGTGCTTGCCCCGGTAATGTTCCCATCTAAATCGTACAGGGTTTCTATTTTATCTACGGCTTTAGCCAATAGTGATTTTATCGGATTAAAGCCGCCTTGGCCGCGTTGGCGCTGTTCGGCAATTTCAAACACCTGCCGTTCGGCAAGTTCCAGTAATTCTTCAGTTTCCCTGCCTTCCGGATTAAAGGCGGAATTAGAAATATCTGTACCAACATGTATCAATTGCCGCAGTACCGAGCGGTCTCTAACGATATTGGCGTAAGCAACAATATTTGCGGCAGAAGGGGTGTCTTTTACCAATATGCCTAAATAGGCTAAGCCGCCGACATCCTGAAGTTCTCCGGTAGACTCAAGAACCTCGGATAAAGTAATCACATCAAAAGGATCCTGTTTCTCGGCTAATTGAGCAATGGCGCGAAAAATTAAGCGATGATCTCGGCGGTAAAAATCAACTTCATTAATTTTATCGGCCACCGAATCCCAGGTTCTGTTGTCCAGCATCAGACCTCCCAGTACCGATTGTTCGGCCTGCAGGGAATGGGGAGGCACTTTTAGAGATTCAATAGCGTGATCAGGGTTGAAATAAAAGTCTTCTGACATTACTGATTAGTTGAGCCATTCAGAGTAAAGCGCACATTATACGTTGCAAAATACATTTCAGCTTGCCAGCTTTAATAAGGGTAGTGGTTCAGATTGAATTTAATGTCAGTTATCTCGATTTACATTGATGGCTGGTGTTCGCCAGTTTTGGCAACCGCGACTATTTGTCCGGGGACGCTGCAAGTACATTCATGTAAGCTTTGCGCCGGAATCCCTTCCGGCGAAACCCCGGCCAAACACTCCCGATTCCCAAAACTTCTGTTATCTCTATCAAAAAACCAGCTTCACATTATTCAAACTGGACTACTACCTTAATAAGTATTGAAAGCAGTACGGTACAAATTATTCAGGGAAACAGGAAGCATGATTGATGGGCTAACAATTTGTTGAGAGTAAGTTCAATAAAAGTTTGGCCGGATTTTGAAAATTAAGTCAGAGTTATTGAATTGCTTAGTTGAATCTAACCAAGGTCAGGTTTGGTTTGGTGAGTAAATTCTCAATATCGTAAAAACGGGCACAATATTAAAATTATGCTCGTTTTTACTTGCATTATTAATATCGACTATAAAGTTTTATGCTTCACTATCGATTTCTTTCATACTGAGACGGACGCGGCCTTGACGGTCAATTTCCAGCACTTTTACACGCACGATATCGCCTTCGGATAATTTGTCGCTGACCTTGTCTACGCGTTCTTCAGAGATTTGTGAAATATGAACCAGACCATCCTTGCCCGGCAAAATAGTCACAAATGCACCGAAATCCATCAAGCGGACAACTTTACCTTCATAAGTTTTGCCTACTTCCACTTCGGCGGTAATTTCTTCAATCATCCGGCGGGCTTCTTCACCGGCAGCCTTGTCGACCGAAGCAATATTGACGATGCCGTCATCAGTCAAATCAATGCTGGCGCCAGTCTGTTCAGTAATGCTACGGATAGTAACGCCACCTTTACCGATCACTTCACGAATTTTGCTTGGGTCTATCTTGAAGGTAATGATCCGGGGGGCATAGTCTGACATTTTCTCGCGGGTGCTGGACAAGGTTTTGTTCATTTCACCCAAAATATGCAGCCTGCCTTGTTTGGCTTGTTCCAAAGCCACTTTCATGATTTCAGCAGTAATACCGTCGATTTTGATATCCATTTGCAAGGCAGTGACACCGTTCTCTGAGCCGGCTACCTTAAAGTCCATATCGCCAAGATGGTCTTCATCTCCCAGAATATCAGATAAAACAGCAAATTGATCGCCTTCCTTGATCAAGCCCATTGCTATTCCGGCGACTGGAGCCTTAATCGGCACCCCGGCATCCATTAGCGCCAGACTACTTCCACAAACACTGGCCATTGAACTGGAGCCGTTCGATTCGGTGATCTCGGATACCACCCGTAGCACGTAGGGAAATTCAGTGATATTTGGCAGCACTGCCGCTACGCCGCGTTTAGCCAAACGGCCATGACCAATTTCCCTGCGTTTAGGAGAGCCGACAAATCCGGTTTCACCCACACTAAAAGGCGGGAAGTTATAATGTAGCATGAAGGTGTCTTTATATTCGCCAGTCAGGGCATCTATGATTTGAGCGTCACGCTCGGTGCCTAAAGTGGCTACTACCAACGCCTGAGTTTCTCCGCGAGTGAAAAGTGCGGAGCCATGAGTTCTGGGGAGAACGCCGGTTCTGATGGTGATGGGCCGGACTGTGCTTAAATCCCGTCCGTCTATACGTTTTCTGTCATTCAAAATTGCGCCGCGAACGATCTCATATTCCAAATGTTCAATGACATTACGAATATCTTTCTCATTGAACTGGTCATCGGCAGTTAATTTTTCAACAACAGCAGATCTGATCACGCTGAGTTGATCCTGTCTGACCAGTTTTTCGGCAACTTGGTACGCAGCTTTAATGCTTTGTTCAGCTTCTGCGGCAACCGCAGCTTGTAAAGCTTTGTTGGTTTCAACCGGTGTCCAATCCAAAGCTGGCGCGGCAACTTCAGCAGCAAATTCATTAATAGCGGCAATAGCTGTTTGCAATTGTTCGTGACCGAACAATACTGCGCCAAGCATAATTTCTTCAGAAAGCAGATCGGCTTCCGATTCAACCATTAATACTGCCTGTTGGGTGCCGGCTACAACAAGTTGTAAGCGAGACTCTTTCAAGGCTGAAGTGGATGGATTTAACACGTAGGCGTCGTCAAGATAACCAACGCAAGCAGCTCCGAGAGGGCCGTTAAACGGTAAGCCGGAAACGGCCAAAGCCGCAGATGCGCCCAATAAAGCCGGTATTTCGGTATCAACGTCAGGATTAAGCGACACCACAGTTGCAATAATCTGCACTTCATTGGTAAAGCCTTCAGGAAACAGTGGACGTATCGGTCTGTCAATCAGGCGTGATATCAGGGTTTCGTTTTCACTCGGACGGCCTTCGCGTTTGAAGAATCCTCCAGGAATTTTACCCGCAGCAAATGCTTTTTCCTGATAATTTACGGTAAGCGGGAAAAAGTCTCCGCCACTGCCTTCTTTTTTGCCGACAACTGTTACCAGCAACGAAGTGCCTTCAACATCGATCATTACCGCGCCATTGGCTTGGCGGGCAATTTCTCCGGTTTCTAGAGTGACGAGACGATCGCCGTATTGAAATTGTTTCCTGATAAGAGTCACTATTTAAGTTCCTGCTTTGATTGTTTTGAGAAAGATATCATAAAGCTGAAATGGCGCCGTTAAGCATCGATTTCCGGTCGTAATTATTTACGTATGCCCAAACGCTCAATTAAAGTACGGTAACGGGCAATATCCTTATTTTTAAGGTAATCCAGAAGTTTACGGCGTTGGTTTACCATGCGCAGTAAGCCACGGCGCGAATGGTTGTCTTTTTTATGAGCCGCAAAGTGCGGAGTAAGTTGGTTGATATTAGCGGTTAAAAGAGCCACCTGTACTTCTGTAGAGCCGGTATCTCCTTCGGATGCACGGTATTCTTCAACAACTGCTTTTTTCTGTTCTGCGGTTAACGACATTGTTAATCCCTATCAAAAAATAAAAGTAAAAAATAAAGCCATCACTTGGATGGCGGTTAAAACATTGATTCCACAATAGGGTGTAGAAACAAATGTTTGTTTATCTAAATAATCCATTAATTTTGATTATTTAGATGAAATAGTTTTCTGGGTGCTAGTTTACCATTTAATAACATTTCTCCCAAACCTAAAAAGGCTTGATCATTGTATATTCTTACCATACCAAAGCTGGTGGCCGTCAGGGTAATTTGTTGGCCGAGCAGGATACTGTCAGATTGTTCTCTGGATAGTGTTATCTGCGGGATACCGGCTAGCGGGGCATCAACCGGAATCAGATAATTCAAGCGTGTTATATCATCCATATTCTGTAATTGCTCAAAGGTCAATGCCTGACTAATGTCAAATTGTCCGGCGGCCGTTCTTCGCAAACGCGATACAGTTCCGCAAGTTCCAAGCATATGACTTATGTCCTCAGCCAAGGATCTGATATAGGTGCCTTTTGAACAGACAACATCAAGTTCAATCCAGGTTGTGTCATAGTCCAGCAAGGTCAGTTTGAAAATTGTAATGGGTCTGGCTGCTCTTTCAACAGTTTTGCCGGCACGGGCAAGCTCATATAACTTTTTGCCGTGAAATTTCAAAGCGGAATACATGGGCGGAATTTGTTGGCTTTCGCCAATCAGTGAAGCCAAGCAATCCAATAAATCCTGTTCAGTGTATTCCGGAACCGGCATTTTGCAGATAATTTCACCTTCCGTATCACCAGTATTGGTCATAATGCCCAAATTTATCGTAACCTGATAGCGTTTATCTTCAGCCAGCATCCAGGCGGATACTTTGGTTGCTTCCCCAAAGCAAAGCGGCAGCAAGCCGGTTGCTAAAGGATCAAGACTGCCGGTATGTCCGGCTTTGTTGGCATTCAAAAGACGCCTTACTTCCTGTAAGGCTTGGTTAGAAGAGATGCCTTCACGCTTATCTAGCAGCAAAATACCATGCACATCCTTGCCGGATTTTCGTTTAGCCACTATTTTTCCTGTCCCGGTTTAGATAAATCCTGAAGCAATTCCGAAACGCGCATGCCTGTGTCGAAAGAATGGTCATAAATAAAATGTAAATCGGAAATATGCCGTAATCTCATACGTTTGGCTAATTCGTGTCGAATGTAAGGCGAGATTTCGTTTAGAACGGCAACATTCTTTTGTTTGTTTTGTTCGTCACTGTTTAAAACAGTAATATAGACTTTTGCGACGGCAAGATCTTTGGATAACTCCACTTCGTTAATAGTGATGAAACCCAATCTGGGATCTTGCACCTGTCTTTGCAAAATAACGGCAAGCTCTTTTTGCATTTGTGAGGCAACTCGCTGGCTTCGTCCAAACTCTTTTGGCATGAATTATATTTCCCGTTTTACTTCGATGCGTTCAAAGACTTCAATCTGATCGCCGGCTTTAACATCATTATAATTTTTTACGCCAATACCGCACTCCATACCCATTTTGACTTCGTTAACATCATCTTTAAAGCGACGTAAAGATTCAAGCTGTCCTTCAAATATCACTACGTTGTTGCGTAAAACCCGAATTGGCAAGTTACGTTTAACAAAGCCATCAATAACCATGCAACCTGCAATAGCGCCAAATTTAGGTGAACGGAATACGTCTCGAACCTCAGCAAGACCAACAATTTTTTCCTGAATTTCAGGCGCCAGCATGCCGCTGATTGCGCGTTTTACTTCATCAATAGCTTCATAGATAATGCTGTAATAATGCAAGTCTATATCTTTTTCTTCTATCAGTTTTCTAGCTACAGCGTCGGCGCGGACATTAAAACCAATTAAAATGGCGCTGGACGCTAGCGCCAGATTGGCGTCACCTTCATTGATACCCCCAACGCCGCCGAAAATACATTTAACCTGTACTTCATCAGTCGATAGCCCGACCAGGGATTCTCTAAGCGCCTCAAGGCTGCCTTGAACATCAGTTTTAATGACGATATTAAGTGTCGATGTTTCTCCGGCAGACATTCTGGAAAAAACATCATCGAGTTTTGAGGCGTGTTGTGCAGCATGACGATTGGTACGTTTTCGTTCTTCACGATGGGCGGCCAATTCTCTGGCAATACGTTCGTTTTGGACTACCAAAAACTCATCACCGGCTTCAGGCGTGCCCGATAAGCCAAGAATTTCCACCGGAGCGCTTGGCCCAGCTGACTTGATGGCATGTGAGTTTTCATCAAACATGGCTCTAATGCGACCATATTCATGCCCGCACAACACAAATTCGCCTTTACTCAATAAGCCATTTTGGATTAGTACTGTCGCCACGGCGCCACGGCCTTTGTCCAGACGCGATTCAATACAGATTCCGGATGCAATGCCATCTGCCGGGGCTTTTAATTCTAAAACTTCAGCTTGTACAATTAAAGATTCAATCAAATCATCTATGCCTGCGCCGGTTTTGGCTGAAACCTTAAGGAATTGCACATCACCGCCCCATTCCTCAGGAACAACATTAAGTGTTGCTAATTCTTGCATCACTCTGTCGGTATTGGCTTCAGGCTTGTCGATTTTGTTTAGCGCGACAATGATTGGCACATCTGCAGCTCGGGCATGATCTATGGCTTCTTTGGTTTGCGGCATGACACCGTCATCAGCAGCCACCACTACGATAACAATATCGGTTACTTCTGCGCCTCTGGCGCGCATGGCTGTAAAAGCAGCATGACCCGGGGTGTCTAGAAAAGTAACTGAGCCATGGTCGGTTTTGACTTGATAAGCACCGATATGTTGTGTAATACCGCCTGCTTCACCGGCCGCAACACGGGTTTTGCGAATATAATCCAATAGCGAAGTTTTACCATGATCGACGTGACCCATGATGGTGACTATCGGTGCTCTGCCGGTCGGTTTTCTCTCTTCACTTTCATTTTTGACTTCAGCCAGCATTTCCTGTTCAAAGTCGTCTTCACTTTGCATAATAGCAACATGTCCCATCTCTTCGACCAGAATTACAGCGGTTTCCTGATCGATAGTCTGGTTGATAGTGGACATGATGCCCAATTTCATTAAATGCTTGATGACTTCAGCGGCCTTGACGCTCATTTTAACGGCAAGGTCTGAAACTAAAATGGTTTCAGGGATAGTGACTGCCTTTACAGCGGGAATAACTGGCCTTTCAAACTTATGTTTGGATGGCGCGCCACCCAACTCAATTTCCGGTTTTTCCTTACGTAACTTGCTCTTTTTGCCTTTGGTTCGGCGGCTGTTTTCACCACGGCTGTCTATATCCAAATCGGTATTGGAGGGTCTGGAAGGTTTGTATTCCTGTTTTTTCTTGTGCAAGGTTTGTTGCTGTTTGGCTTCCGCCTGTTTTTTTACCTTCTCCGCAGTGCGTTGGACAGAGGCTTCCTGACGCTGTTTTCTTTCCTGCTCTAAAGTGGCTTCCTCATCCTGAGTTTCTACAACAGGTTCAGGGCTTGGGGAGGGCTGGGTTTCATCAACAATCGTATGTTCTTCAAGAACGGCTTCAATGCTTTCAGTTTCAATTCCTTCATCAAATTCTGGCAAAACTTCTTCTTCCGGTTCCGGATAATGAGACTGTTCCTCAATTTCAATTTCCAGCTGGATCTCACGTGTTTCAGCAGACGGAACCGCTGGTTGCAACTCCGCAATAGTAAGTTGTTCTTCGGCAGGGACTGGTTTTAAATTATCGAGCTCACCACTTGTAATAGTTGAGAGTTCTGCTGACTTAGATTCAGCTTGATCTTTTGTTTCACTGCGTTTGATATAGGTTTTTTGTTTACGCAC
>CAVUMJ010000179.1:0-5959 GCA_963741375.1 uncultured Pseudomonadota bacterium | reverse complement strand
ATGGATATTCTGGACAGTATCAATCAAGTTGATATGAATATCGATATACTGTCAAAAAAAATTTCTACCGATCAGGCTATCGTGGCTAGAGTTCTGCGTGTGGCGAATTCGCCTTTTTATGGTTTGTCCGGACAGATAGATTGTATTTCCAGGGCCGTTACGGTTTTAGGGTTTAATTCTTTGCGTGGCTTGGTGATGGCGGCCGCGGTAATTAATGCTTTTCCGCGCACTGAAAAAAAAATTAACTGGGAATCTTTTTGGCAACACAGTATCTGTGTGGCGGTTTGCGCTAAAGCCTTAGCTAAATATGCCGGACAAAATCCGGAAACTGCGTTTACAACCGGTGTTTTACATGATGTAGGCAAACTGGTCATAGCTGTGCATTTCCCCCAGGCCTTCAGTAGTCAGGACGTTACCACCGAAACCCTGCAAGCCGAACAGGAGATGCTGGGTTTTGATCATGCCGGGCTGGGCGGAGAAGTAGCTAAACACTGGCATTTTCCGCTGACCATTCAGCAGGCAATTTTACACCACCATGATTGTAACCGGGTAGTCGATGAAAAAAATCTGATTGACGTCATTTATATTGCCAACTTGTTGGCGCATAGTTTGGATGACGGCATGATCAAGAGCGAACATTGCGATTTTCTGACTGTTGAAGCCTGGAAACGTCTGGGTGTCCCGGCTGCGGCTCTGGAGGATTTGGCAGATGAAGTTCAGCAAATGTACGATGGCACTATTACCTTAATTTCCTAATTCCACTCTTCCGGTGCGGATTAGCATAGCGGCAACAGCAAGCTAAAGATTAATCGAGGCGCGTAATCTGAAATAGTAACGGATTTATTCTATTTGTAAGGACTTAACCCATACCAGCTCGCATGCGCCTCTGCCTGTATCTTCACGGGTCAGCGAGCTACGCCATTCCCACCCATTTTTTGTTACGGCATTCACAAGGTAACCCTCAAAACGCACTATTTGTCCTGGGTGGATAGAATCAATAGCGTTTTCTATCGCGGTATCCGCCGGAATTAAGTGCATATTGGCTGAGGATCGTATGATTTCTTGCGGAGGAATGGGCGGAGGATTATGGTAACGCCAAAAATAAAAACGCCCGCTTTGACTGATCTCCAATTGGTTAATCACACCATCGTCGGCCATACGGCCCCAACCCAGCGCCAGATCGGTAGGAACTAAATCAGCTTCACGATCCAGGCTGTAATCCGCCCGCGATAGCACTCGTGCGCTTATTGAAAAGTCGGCCATAGGCTTGATCCGATAATTTTTGTAATCGAATTCATCTGCATCCGTATTGGTTTGAAAGGGGGCATTGTTGACAATATCCATGCCTTTTGGCCCTTTCACTGGCCGGTGACTATACCAATTCCAAGCGCCCCACAAGGAAAGCAGCAAAGAAAAAACAGTAAACCGGTTCATTTAGCCAGGAGTGCTCATAAAATTAGAATTGAGCCGGCATGCTTTACATTGTTAGAGGATACTGCGGCGAGTCAATGGATGCGGACTAAATGATTTTCGGCTATTTTGCCACCGCTTGACCACTTTTTTAATACCGTCCGTGTCGGAAGGTTTTAACTGGGTAAAGCATTCGTTGGTATGCACAAATGCTTCCAGATACGGGGCCATATAGCTTTGCTGGGTATTGTATTCCGCCAGGGCTTTTCGTTTAGTCAGTGTCTGCTCTCGAGTAAGGTTAACGCAGGCGCGAGTGTGACCACGCAAGGGTAAATTTGCAGGCAAATATAAAGGCTTATGACTGAAATCAACCGGTTTCACGCCATCGGAAGCAGGGGGCCAGTTTGGCCAGTGGATCAGATAGGCAAGCATACGAGGCTTGGAGTAACTGGGTTTTTCGTAATCCAGCCATTCGTCTACCGCCAATAAGGTAAACATACCTACTGCCGAGTGATCGGAATCATCTTCCATCACATCAGGAAACACGATTAACGTTGGCTTAGTGGCTTTGAGTATAGCCACCAATTCGTTTCTCAGATCTTCACCATCCTGGGCCATGCCTTTTTTTTCAGCTTGTTTGTAATACACATGATTAAAACCGGTATATTCGGATTTATCAGGATGGTTGTGCCGCCAATTGGTCACAAGCATGTCATAGACAGAGCCGTCGGAAAAACCAAGCAAGTCCAGATGAAGAGAGCCTTTTCCTAAAAGACTGGCGGCTCGTTTGGATTCTTCAAGGCGCTTTTCTCCATATTTATAAAAATCGGCGCGTGTTAAATGATGTTTGCCGGTTGCTTCTTCAATTGCATCGATATATGCATCACCCGCAGTAACCACAACGCTACGCACTTTGCCGCCGCGATCAAAAACCTGCTGTGCAAGACCTGCCGCACTTAGAGTCTCGTCATCCGGATGCGGAGCTAAAATTAAAAGAGTTTCGTTTTCGCCGACTATAAATTTTTGCAAGGCATGGGCATGCAACTTGGACGCGAAAAAAAACAAAAATAAACCGGCTAACATCATAGCGGTTTTGCAAACATAATTTGATCTTAAAGCTGAATTCATGATTTATAAGTGTAAAACAGCTTTCAATTTTTACCAGTGGTCACTATTGTATTTATTAATACGGTTCCAAAGATTGTCAGATCCGGTTGATTTCATTAATCAACAACGCCAAATCCGCGTCGAGTTTTTCAAGCAGTTGATCCAGGGTTGTTTCATTTCGCTGCTTTAGCGCCTGGTCCAGATCGGCAACCAAACCGGAAAGTTGAAACATTTGCATAAAACTGGCGCTGCCAAGAAGATTATGGGTAATATTGACTGCGGCATCGTAATCCTTAGCCTGATAAGCCGCCCGAATTAAGGCGGCGTCATCGGAGTGTCTGCTGCGAAACAGATTTAGCATTTTACAGTACAACGCCACATTGCCGCCCATTTGTTGTTCCACATCATCGGTTTCAACACCGGTCAATATTGGAAATACCGGCTTGTCATCTGCGGCCTTTGGGTTGGTTTCTATCAATTCACCTGGGGGCAGGTGTTTGACCCACTGCACCAGCAATATGAAGAGTCTTTCCCAATCAATCGGCTTACCAATATGGTCATTCATGCCGCTGGCGATACAATGCTGCCGTTCTTCCGCCATTACGTTTGCCGTCATGGCGATAATCGGCAGATCTGCAAAACGCGGGTCGGCGCGAATGATGCGGCTGGCTTCATAACCATCCATCACAGGCATTAAACAATCCATTAATACTATCGAGTAATTGTGCTTGTTAATCATGGCGACGGCTTCTTCGCCATTAGTGGCGAGATCAGCCTGGATGCCATGACGGAGCAAGGTGTTCAGCATCATTTCCTGGTTGATGGGGTTGTCTTCCACCAACAAAAGCCGGATATTGTCAAGCATGGCAAACCTGGCCGGTAACATGGCTTGCCGCTGTGGTAGCTTGGGTTTGTCTTTAGTCTGTACCCCGAGGATAACGGTAAAATAAAAACGGCTGCCAACGCCCAATTTGCTTTCAACTCCAATCACCCCGTCCATGGCTTCCACCAGATGCTTACTGATAGTCAATCCAAGTCCGGTTCCGCCATAGATGCGCGTCGTGGCGTTGTCGGCCTGGTTGAATGCTTCGAACATCTGTATTTGCTGCTCTACAGCTATGCCAATACCGGTATCGTTAACGCTAAACAGCAAATGAGCCTGATCATTCATGAAATTAATCAACTGCATTTTAACCGTGACAGAGCCGGCTTTAGTAAATTTGATGGCGTTAGTCAACAGATTGAGCAATACTTGACCAAGGCGCAGCGGATCACCGATAAAGACATCAGGCGCCTCCGGGTCAAGCTCAAAACTGATAGTCAAATGCTTATCGTTGATGAGCGCGGAGGTGACATCATCCAAATATTGAATGACCTTTGAAAGTTTGAACTCACAGTAGTCTAGCTGAAGTTTACCAGCCTCGATTTTGGAAAAGTCCAGAATATCGTTGATGATGCCTAGCAACCATTTTGCCGAGGTATTGACTTTATCCAGATAGTTGCGTTGCTTTGGGGATAATTCTGTTCGGCGGGCCAAATCCACAAAGCCGATAATGGCGCTCATCGGGGTACGAATTTCATGACTCATTTTGGCCAGAAACTCGGATTTTAATTGGGTGGATTTTTCAGCAATTTGTTTAGCTTCAATCAATGCAATTTCAGTTTGCTTCCTTTCCGAGATATCGCGGGCATTGGATATAAAAAAAGTCTCGCCGCCAAATTGGATTTTAGTCAATAACACTTCAACCGGATATAAGCTGCCGTTTTTCTTTTTATGCATCCATTCAAATAAATGTGAGCCTTTTTCCATAGTCAAAGCAATCATTTCCATTGCCTTTTCATCGGAGCGCCGGTCATCCGGCTGGAATTCGGGAGAAACTGAGGCAGGGGTCTGGTATTTCAGTTCTTCAACATTATTATATTCGTACATCTCTACTGCAGCAGGATTCGCATCCATGCAAGCTCCGGCGGCATTCATAATAACCAAAGCATCTCGAGTTGAGTCAAACAGTATCCGGAAACGTTCGTCACTAACGGATTTCAAACGGATTAATTCGGCTTCAGTTTCCTTTCGCCGCACCACTTCCCGCTCTAGATTGGTGATTAGTTCTTGCAGCTGCGCTGTTGTGGGCTGTTTTAATAAACGTGGAATCAAGGGCCAAAACATCACCGCAGTCACTAATGACACAATAGCTGTTAAGACTTTGGCAAAAGCATCCAACCAGTAATCCGGGTGCCAGATCGTCCATATTCCAAAGAGGTGGGTAATGCCGCAGGCAAAAATAAAGGCCGAAAATAACTTAAATATAAAATGAAAATTAAAATCTTTTCGCTTTCTGATTAATAATAACAGCGAGACAGGAATCGAAAAATAGGCTAAAACGATGACGGTTTCTGAAACTATTAAGGTCCATAGCAATGCCGGCGACCATAGGTAACAAAAACCGTGCGGCATAAAGCCGTCCGTGTTGAACAATTTTATAAAATGATCCATTGTTGAAAATGTCGGCAGTAAAAGTTTGTGCGGCTAGGAGGCTGTCCGTGAGCGTATACAGGACCATAGGGCGTATTAGCGAAGCCTAATACGCCGGATGATCGAAGGCCAACATGAGGCGCAATACGGCTAGCGCCTATTGCCGGCCTATGGGCTACGGTTCCTGTTCTTGGACAGCCTCCTAGATAAGATATTTGGTACATTGGCATCGATAGGGGGATATTTCATAGGCTTATTGTCATTAAATTTTCGTATTACAACAAGCATTTTTATTTGTAATTCAATACTTACATCATTCTTTTGATTTTTTACCGCATGGGCATAACAACATTAAGTGAAACATGAAGACTGATACATCTTTAGGAAGATTACCATCAATTGATATTCTGCGCGGTTTGGTAATGGTGATCATGACGCTGGACCATACCCGTGATTTTTTTAGTGACGCGCATTTTAATCCAACCGATCTTAACAAGACTTCGGCGATACTTTTTTTGACTCGCTGGATTACACATTTTTGCGCACCGGTATTCGTGTTTCTTGCAGGAACAAGCGCATATTTTTGGTTTTGGCGTCGCGGCGCCGCCGCCCCCATCAGCGCATTTCTATTAAAACGCGGTTTGCTGTTGCTGGTATTGACGTATTTTGTAGAAGCGTTGGCCTGGGATTTTCGGCATGACTTTCGGCATATATACGGCGGGGTGCTTTGGGCGATAGCCTGGTCTTTAATTGTTTTGGCCGGACTGGTCAAATTGCCTATTAGCTGGGTAGTGTGGTTAGGCGGATTGATGATTGTTTTGCATAATGCGTTTGATTTATTGAAACCAGCCGGCCTGGAAGGATTTGGCCCCTGGTGGGCGGTATTGCATACCGGCGATAGCGTACAATTGGCCGAGGGTTGGGTGCTTTACCCATATTATCCGCTGATTCCTTGGATCGGTGTGATGG
>CAVUMJ010000178.1:0-18719 GCA_963741375.1 uncultured Pseudomonadota bacterium | reverse complement strand
TTTGGAAGAGGCGTTTGGAGGTATTGGTTTGTTTGGGTATTCATCGGCTCAAATAAAAGCGATCATGTCGTTTCATTCGGAGATCCTAGCTTATTAGAGGAGATTGACGAATATATTCTTGATGCGGAGCAAGGTTGATATGGCATGGTCTCAAACAGTTACATGGTTTTTGGTTATTGCTGGCTGGTGGCTAGTAAATCGCCAAAATAACATCCGTGAAAAACGTAAGGAAACACGAACTTTACTCGACAAAATAAAATCTCTATTAGATGATTTAGAGAAGCAAGCCATTAAATATCATACAAGCCCACAATCTGACGATTTGGCATTCGAAATCAAACGAAGTTTAAAATAATAAATTTCAGAATAAGCTGTCCATTCTAAAATTACGCAGCCTTGATATAGATGAGAATGCTATCCACACTTAAAAAAATCCCGTCAGGCTGTTACCCTGGAAAACTTTGATACTGCCGATTTCAAACCCAGAAATATATCGGATGATATTATTAAGCACATCTGGCTTTCAAAAGAAAATTTGAGCCAAGAACTTGAAAAAAAGGTTTCGCAAATAAGTACCCATAATAATTGGTTCGCTTTATACATGGAACTCAATTATTATGGGTACTTATTTGCGAAACTCTTTTCAAGTTCTTGGCTCAAATTTTCTTTTGAAAGCCAGATGTTCTTAATAATATCATCCGATATATTTCTGGGTTTGAAATCGGCAGTATCAAAGTTTTCCAGGGTAACAGCCTGACGGAATTTTTTTAAGTGTGGATAGCATTTATCTATATCAAGGCTGCGTAATTTTAGAATGGACAGCTTATTCTGAAATTTATTATTTAAACTTCGTTTGATTTCGAATGCCAAATCGTCAGATTGTGGGCTTGTATGATATTTAATGGCTTGCTTCTCTAAATCATCTAATAAAGATTGTATTTTGTCGAGTAAAGTTCGTGTTTCCTTACGTTTTTCACGGATGTTATTTTGGCGATTTACTAGCCACCAGCCAGCAATAACCAAAAACCATGTAACTGTTTGAGACCATGCCATATCAACCTTGCTCCGCATCAAGAATATATTCGTCAATCTCCTCTAATAAGCTAGGATCTTCCGAATGAAACGACATGATCGCTTTTATTTGAGCCGATGAATAACCCAAACGAACCAATCCTCCAAACGCCTCTTCCAAAAAAGAAGAACCGTACCCGGCAGTTCCATCAAGTTCAATCGTTATATGCTCATTTTTTTCTAAAGCAGGTAGTAAAAAG
Organism: uncultured Pseudomonadota bacterium; assembly: GCA_963741375.1. Taxonomy (GTDB): domain Bacteria; phylum Pseudomonadota; class Gammaproteobacteria; order Methylococcales; family Methylomonadaceae; genus Methylomonas. The sequence goes on along the minus strand of CAVUMJ010000178.1, from coordinate 17,448 downwards.
CTCGACCTAAAATGTGCTCCGTTGTGGGGGCCATCTGTATCGTAACGTCCAGCTGGGTATCGGGAAAAATCTTTACCAATATCAACAACTTTAGTGTTATTATTCATTTATTCACCTCGTTTTCCGCATTTAGCGGCAAAGACCAAAGTATTAAAGTCCCCATAATGGAATCCTTATAGTTTTTGACTTCTTCGATTGGTTGCGCATTGCTGACATTATACAAGTAACCACCTTTATTGCTTAAGATCGCTAGCCGCCCACCCGTGGTTTCAATGGCCTTGATCATATCCAGCAGCCCTTTGCCACGGTGACGCTTATGCGTTCTACTCCGTTTCACTTCAATCGCGGCCCGAATTAACTCACCATCGGAATATTTGTTCTTTTCAGTACCAAATAATTTTTGTAATGCTCTATTAAACAATCCCTGTTCTTGATTTTCCTCAATGGTTCTCGGTAACGTCACAGGAATACCAACGCCCAAATCACAAAATGCGACGAAAATATGGTCATCTTCCTCTCGGCAGAACATCCACCACCCTTTGTTTTCAGCAATTTCTGTGCCATCGTTCCGAAAATTCAGATAAGCATGTTGAGAAACATTGGTCATGGCTTCCGAAACACCACGATACAATTTTTTGGACTTGGCGACAGGTAATTTGCTTTGCGATTCTAAAATTTTGCCTACTTCAGAGGCATCGGTGTTATCACCGGTCGCAACGTTCCAATTTATAACATCGCCCCTATCAGGTGTAATCGAACTATTACAGCGCAACATTTTTAAAATACCTAAATGCTGCAAGACTTGGGCGACTGTCTCGTCTTTAGGCGGAACACATGAGATTAATTCCAAGGAATTTAACTCTCGTTTTATACGGCAAAGCTCTGAATACAAGAGTAAGGTGCCACAGACAACCATGCGCTTAGTATTTGTAAAATCAATCTTCACATGCTTTTTTCTGATTAGGACTGTATCTCGAACTAAGGTCAAAAACTCCAAAAGAAAACGATGATTTTTGCTGCGAATTAGCTCAAATGCTACAGGTGCCTCTATAATTGTATATAATCTTGCATTAGAGTTAATTTTACGTTTTTTTGTTCGTTGTTTTTTTCTCTTAAGCTCAAGCTTTTCCTTTCTATGCTTTTTTTCTCGCTTTTGAGTAAGTCGTATCCAGGATATACGATTATCTGAATTTAACCGTTTCATGGTTCCAATACCAACGAAGCAGAAACAAACTCTACCTGATCAAATTTGCGTTCATAACCCCTTTCAGTCGGAAACAAAACCAAATTACGTCCTCCTGGGTTCACCGCACTGGAATATAGAATTCCATCAAGACGCTCACCATTTCCCGGATTGAAAACTAAAGCGAAATATTCAGACACAACCTGAGATGGCAGGTAATCAATGAGTTGCCTATTATCCTTTTCAACCGGTTTAGTAATTTCTTCGATAAAATTTTCAAGAAAGATAAGCTCTTCACGTTCAGCTCGACTGTTATCATCAAAAACTGAAGGCAAATCAGGAAGTTTGGTCAGATTTAGGATTAGCAAATCCCTTAATACATCAAATTGAGCAATAGCTGATTGAAATGGTTGTCCATGCTGAATCTCCATAAGGGCTGTTTGTTGATCAAATGTCAGATAAAGATAACTGATTCCCGCTGGATTCATCCGACCGGCGCTTGCTATTTCAGATGGCGGAGCTTCCAGTTGTTCAGCATCAAGATAAAATTTATCCCCTTGGTCTTGTTTCCTGGCGCGAAACAGTTGAGTGCCAACAGGCAATGATCCTAATAGACCCAATCGCTTAACCAAACTTCCAATGGTAGGCAATAAAGTTGCTGGTTCATATTGCTCATCCGTTGAATTGGGCAGCGCATAGTCGAAGAAATACCGCATTTCGTGTTTCACGATCCTGACAAAATGATCCCATAAAGAATTCATTTCTTGGTGCGGATGAGAACCCGTCCAAATTCCTCCGGCAGTTGCTACCCATTCGTCGTGTACAAAGGCTTCTGCAATATGCTGGAAAAGCTGTTCATTACAGTCGAGAGGTAGTGACAACAACACATCCTCGGTACTTGTGCTTTCAAAAAGCCAATCATCTACCTCATTATCCCAAACCATCCCACCATCGGTTGGATCGTTGTAATAATAGAAAACCGAGCTTGCAATGGACTCCATTAAAATTGCGACAGGTGCGGCTGAATGCGAACGTGTTCTGCGTTCACAATAATCACATTCTCTGCGGCAAGCATTTTCACGAATCAGTGCTTTAAGAAAATTATCTTCGACACAATCATCGCATACGTATCCATCCGGCGAATACCAGCCACGCTCCTCTGCTTCCATCATCCTTGATTTTTCTCTACCCATAGTAAGTGCTGCTCATAATTTGCCAATTAATTTATTAGATTGCAAAACCAAAGAGAACATCAAGAAAAATTCATCAGCAATATAAACGCTATTAATATAACTCACACCCAATCTGATAAGTCGTCATACTCATCTTCATCGGAATTTTTAGCAGAATCAAAATACTCTTCATCTAGGTCATCAAATTCAAATTCCTTATAAATATCTGAATCATTATCAAAATCAAAATTTCCAAAATCATCTTCCTTCTTCAGAGAAAATATCATTGGCAATTGATTTTCGGATTTATAAAATGATATTGCGGCATCTGTTAATGCGTTGAAATGCTTACTCTCTTTAATATAATCAGAATTTTGATTTTTTAACCACAATCGACGACCAGCCTCATAACTCAGTAACCAATCAGAGGTATTAAGTGCAGTGGTTTGAGCATAATGACTTAGAAATTCTTCGCTGAATTCACCATGTAGCAAATCTGAATTGATTAAGTCTAAAGCTATCAATGTGCAGGATGGGCTAGCCATTGACTCAAGTTCCTTGATTAATTCCGGATTTAGCACTAAGTCTAGCTCTTTTGCAATCCATAACAACCAGGCAACCTCACTGTGATGATGGGAAATCGCAGCAGTACGAATCAGGTTATTACAAAATCTCTTAATAGCTTCTTTATTTAATGGGTACTCATAATGGTTATAAGTTGCCAATATATGTGCAAGCACTTGGATGGTATTAGGAAAACTATAGCCGCACTTCAAAAGATAGGCTTCCATTACTGGCCAGTTGGATTTTTTTATAATGCTGGATGAAATCTGCTTTAATCCATATTTGATCAAGCTTTCATCTTGAAATCGTTTTTCCAAGGAAAACAAAACTTCAAAGTAATTGTGAATATCATCCCGTTGCTGGCGTTTTTTTGGATCAATTTTCAACTTTTTTAAACTGTATTTCCATGATTCCTCAACAAGTTCTTTTACTTCAATAATTCTTGTTTTAGATGGATTAATTTGTAATTCGAAGCTATTAACCGCATTGATTAAAATAGCCAAGGCTCTTTCTGCTTGCTCCCTGGTTTCGAAAAATAAAAAATAGTCATCAACATACCGAAAGCCTTGCGGAAAATCACCAAGACCGTCCTTCAGCTTTGTGTCAATCGCAACGCCAATAATTTCAGCGAGTATGTGAGAGGTATCTGGGCCAATAGGTAAACCAATAGTTTGTCCATCCTGAAGCCACATTGAACGGCTATCAAGTAAATTACCGAAAAAATCTTTATTTCCTTTATTAACCTTCGCTACTATTTTATCGTGTAATGCCCATGGTATTGTGTGGGTATATATTGTTGGAAAGAAGCTGCTTATATCGGTTATTAGCGCGTATTTAAAGCCTGCAGAGGCAGTTATTTTTTCTTCATAAAGCTGGCTGAACTTTGGCAAGTTAATAGCGCGAATAGATTTTGATTCTGCTTCAATTTTTGGCGTACTTCTGGATAACGGACTTAATTCGAAATGCTTTTGAATTTCATCCCAATGAGCATCAATCTCTTTGGCCAAATAGTAAAAGCCAATAGGATTAACGATAGAAGTGCCCCTACGGTAAAAGGATGAACGGGCAACTGAGAACTTTTCACTCAGAGTGGCTGGAATACTTTTCCCCTTAAGCTTATTCCAGATAGAAGCATACATTTCAAATGAAGAGGCAAAATATTTGGTTGTAAAGCCCGGTGGCAATTGCACAGGAAAATAACCTTTTTCTAATAAGCTCTTCAATACTGTCATTGAAACAAATCTCCTTGTCCTTCGTTTGCTTGAGATTCGCGGGAGCGTTTGATTTTAGGTTTGGCGGACGTGATTAAGGCTGTTTGTTCGTTTGATCGGCGGTTGTTTTCTGCTAGTAGGCGTTCGAGGACTTCCTTGCGAGCGGCGGGACTTATGGTGTAACGGATACGGTCGTTTTCGGGCAAGGCTCCGACTTCGTAGAAATCGTGGCTGAGGTCATGCCAGTCATAATGAATGACGCCTGTTTGCGCAAGGTCACTGGCCGTGCTGGACATTTCAAGGGCTGTGTTAAATTGTAGTAGAGGCTCAGGCCAGAGCTTCCCTTGCATTAACTCCTTTTCAACATGGTCTTTGATGGCTAGATCAGCTATGTTTAGAAAACAACTGATGTAATTAGCGTAACCGGAGACAATTCGAGGGTGAGTTTGGAAAATTTTCATTGGGTATCCATATCTGCTGCAAAGAATTCCTAGTGTATGTGGCGTGATAGGCGAATATTTTCTGCCTATAAGGCATAACCGCCACCAAAGCTTGCCAATAGGCCTGTCATAATGCCGCATCCGCTAGTTCAGGAATATGGTTTTCCAGAAATTCAATACTTTTCCCAGTGTTGCATGGTAACTCCAAATCAATTCTGAGCCAGAGCATACAATTTAACTATGCTCATTTCAATTTTTGTCCAAATATTTATTTTAAACTAGTGATGGAGGTGTGATCTGTGTAGCACCTAAATTTTTTCTGGAGAAAATATCTGTCCCAAGAGGACAAACAACAACCCCAAAACTTTGATTTTTACACTAGGAAACCATATGCCTGAATTTTCAAAATAAACATAGTTAAATTAATGTCAATATTTGCAAACATCAGGAACCGAACCAGACCTGATGCAGGAACAGAACCAGTTCTTATAAAGGAACGTTACCGGCACGAATAATCACGCGTTCGAACTATGTTCTAAAAGGTGGGCTATTACAGAAGTGAAATGGATATCGCCCTGGGTGATTCTGTTGGGCGGGATAAGCTTGGTTCTAACTACATTTAAATATACAAATTTATTAGTTTGTTTGTAAGTGACCATTTTTGGTTATTGAAATTTGCTATAGCATGTTTGCAAATTAGAGTCAATAGGCTCGTCTGGACTCTTGAAGAAAAATAAATTAAAATTAGACGATGTTCCTTCAATAAAAATAAACAATGCTCAAAATGATAGGGATAGTCACAACATGAACATCTTTCAAACACATGCCGGAATCGTCGAAGACTACGCCAATTACATCAGTAGTCTTCTAAATATTGCTGATGAAGATATTAAGCAGCATGTTGAAGCTGAATTGAAGCAGGGTATGCGTGAGCGTACCATTCGTGATGCCAGCTATTACAACCTGCGGTTTTTGATTTTTGATGAACTGCATACCTGCCGGGGCAGGCAAGGTGCTGATGTAGCCATGCTCATTCGTCGTATTCGCTCGCAATGTCTCCAAAATGTTATCGGCATTGGTACATCAGCTATCATGGTATCCGTTGGGGATACCGTCACTCAGCGTATACAGGTGGCAAAGATTGCTAAAACATTATTCGGTCGAACATTTTCTGCGAATCAGGTTGTAAACGAGAAACTGAGGCGTTCTTTATATTTTATTGCCGGAATAGCTACGCACTAGCAAACTGAATTAATTATTTTTTTGAGGTGTCATCATGCAAACCGTTACAGTTTCTGAACAAGGCCAAGTCGTAATACCTGTTGATATTCGTAAGCAACTAGGTATTACCGCTGGCTCCCAACTTAATCTGATTTTAGAAAATGCCGGATTGAGAGTCGAAGTAAAACAAAGCATTCAACCGACGCGGCCCGAAGATGGCTATGGTCTATTGGTCTGCAAACAGCCCGGTGAAAGACATTTGGCTGATTTTGATGTCGCACAAGCCATGCAGGATGCCGAATGATCGGTCTGGATACCAACATTCTAGCGCGTTTTTACGTTGATGATCCCAACGATCCGGAGGCTGCAAAACAACGTCCAATAGCACACCGTATCTTGACCGGGTCTGAACAATTATTTGTGCCACTAACGGTTATTTTGGAATTGGAATGGGTACTACGCGCGTTTTATCGCTTTGACGCCAGCGATTTTCGCCGAGTAGTAGAACATCTTCTTGGGCTCACCAATGTCAACGTCGAAGAATGGCCACGCGTTGCTCAAGCCTTGGCATTACAAGCAGAAGGCCTGGATTTTGCCGACGCACTCCACCATACAGCATGCAACCAGTGCCAAAGCTTTTACAGTTTTGATGATCGCCGTTTCGCTCGTCGAGCAGAACGCTTACCATTATCACCACCTGTCATTGTACCTGCGGAATAATGATGCATTAGAAATTGGTGAGCTGACTTAAAAGGAATGAATGCTTTGCACAACAAAAGTGCCTTGAGAGCTGAAAATATCCCTGAGCAGTTACTTTTTTTATACAATAAATGAGATCAAAGTAAAACTTTAAAAAAGTAATCAAACACTTCTCCCCATCCCCTCGATAAAGATGTCAATAAACGCCCTGATTTTTTCCGTCACCCGTTCAATAATAGACTTACGTTCTAAAATTTTCGGCTTGTAACTCAAAGCTGTAGCAATTTTCTTTGGTACGGGGGTCGGAATCGAAGTTTCAATAACTTATTGATATTAAAACTGAAGAAATTAGTCAATTTAAAAAGGTTACGATTAAGGACACGATTACCAATTTTACCCATCTGTTTGTTCACTTTGTTCAGAATCCAGATCAGTTAGTTCAACAATAGCTTCACCTTGAGACAGCAATTCTTGAGCGCGTGGAAAAACTTTCAGCAACAAATTTTCTAATCTTCTATTTGTGACATTACCAGAAGTGACCCAAAGTAATTGGGGATGGCTGCCCAAACGTAATACCATTTCAACGAAATCACTGTCTTTGCTGATAATGACGATACCAGCCTGACGCGCCGTTTGAAAAATCTGTTCATCTTCGGCATCTCGTAAATTTAGATTACGCAAGGTATAAGCTTCTACATTAAATGTCTCAACCAACCAGTTTGCAAGCCGAGGAGGCAGTTGCGCATCAATCCAAAAAATCATGCAGCCAATCGTTCCAGATTTGCACGGCGGGCTGCGTACAATAGGCAAGCTTGAATGTCTTGCATTTCCAGGTCTGGAAAATCCTGTAGAATTTCTTCGCTACTGACGCCTTCGCCCAGCATTTGCAAAATATCACTGACGCGGATTCTCATACCGCGCACACAAGGTTTGCCGCCGCACTGTAAGGGATTATGGGTAATTCTGGTTTCAAAATTCATCTCTATGACTCCTAAACAGGAAATTTCTAAGAATCCTAATAAACGACCGCATTAGTCAAAAGTCCTGTGTTAAATGCTTGGAAAGATTACACAGGTATTATGCGGTATTAATAAATACTGTACATTATAGAGGGGCAAGCTTGATCTATCAAAATCATTGGTTTTCAAGTCCAAAAAGAGACGTGGACTGAATGATCAGTTTATTTATCCGGACAGTAATTAATTCGAATCGGCTTGGCTATTTTTTGAAGACTTTGCGAGCGCCATCTGAAAACTCTTCGATAACTTGATCGTCCTCTACCAATACGCAGCTACCTGTAACGGCTTGCAATCAATGGTTGTTTTTTGGTAACTACTCGCTCCTTTTGTCTACATTGATTTTACTTTATGGTGTCTGCTAGAAAAAACATATATTATTACATCATAATGTACATTAGGAGCGTTCCATGAAACAAGTTACTTTTACCGATGTTCGCAATCATGCCAAACAATATTTTGACTTGGTTGAATCCGGCGAATCCGTGCGCGTTTTGCGTAACGGCAAACCCATTGCGGATATTGTGCCCGTATTGGCGGATTTACCCTCATGGAAACGCCGTGAGGCCCAACCGCTTGTTCTTGACGGTGTTTCGCTCAGCAGCATGATTATTGAAGAACGCGAAACCGGTTTCTAATACTAGAATCTAATGCGTGTTTTTTTCGACACATCCGCCTTTGTAAAACGTTACATTCATGAATCAGGTACCCCTGAAGTCTTGGAATGGTGTGATAGAGCGACTGAAATTGGTTTATCAGGTATTGTTTTGGTCGAGATAATTTCATCTTTTTGCCGGTTACGCAGGGAAAATAAAATAACTGAGTTGCAATATCGTCAACTAAAATCGTTGTTGTTAGCGGACATTGAAGATATAGCAATCTGTGATCTGACTGCTTCGGTACAGGTGCAAGCTATTACCGCACTGGAAAAAAACGTTTTGAGCGGAATGGATGCTATACATATTGGCAGTGCTTTAGCTTTGCAGGCCGATATATTTGTATCCGCCGATAAACGCCAGCTAGAAGCCGCTTCACGCGCCGGGTTGCGAGTTGTGGCGATTTCTTGTGCCTCTCAGGGATAGGTCTTGCATGAACACATTCAAGCCGCACGTTCACATTGCAACTATGTCTGTTTGAGAAAAGTCGTTGCCTTTGAACAATAACGGCTTTTTTAGATGCTTGGCTAATGCGTAGCTATAACAATCACCAAAATTTAACTTGGCGGGATGACGGCCTTTGCCATATTCCCGCCATGCCGTTGGCGCAAGGCTAGCTTGAAAATGATCAAATTCAACAATAGTTAGGCTTAACTCCGCTAAAAGTTCATCCAGTTTGTCAGCGCCCAATTTACCTTTTTTGTATTCAATGACTATGGCCGTTTCGACCAAGCTGACGGCGCCGAGGTAAAGCTCATCAGCTTCAAGCAGTTGATTCAATATTTGCTCTGCGTCCGGTTCCATTAGCAAAACAGCAATCAAGACCGAGGAGTCAACCACCATCAGTGATTATCCCATAAGCCGAATTCGTTTTGCTCATAGCCAAGCAGTTGATCAGGTGAGTGATTATCCAAAGTCGGCAAGCTCGCACACTCTTGAGCAATTTGCATTAGCTTCTGCTTTCTTTGTAGTTGTTCGGTGTTTTTAGTTTTGGTTAAGCCGTTGATTTCTATGTCGTCAATTTGTATTTCCTTGTGATCGGAAATAATTGCCAGCAACTGATCTACATAAATATCTTTTAGCTTGATTTGAATGGTAGTCATACTCAAAATTCCTCTATTACGACCTGTGCTACATCAAAAATCAGCCAGATGCCTTCCACCTGACTCTTTACAAATTAGCAGTTCATAACCATTTTCAGGTCGGGCCTGCTGGTAGTTTTGTTTTACTTCAACTCTTAATCTGGAGTTTTCAAGAATTAGATTGAGCTGACAGCTGGCGATAATACCCAATTGTTTACGAATAACAATAGGTGTTACAACTTGGTTTTGATCAGATACTGTCACGGCCTATATGAAGACACCGCAAAATTAATAATTAATTCATTATGCTAGTGAGTACTTATTCTGGCAATAAAATATAAAGAGCGTCTCAAGGACAGGTTTTGGTTGCGGCCGGGCAATTTCGTGTTCAAGAATATGTTAATGCAAGACCTGGTACCGTTTGCTGTGGTACCGTTTGTACTGGTACCGTTTGTACTTAATAAAGTCTGATCCGGATACAGATAAATTTTGTAACTGAATTAAGTTAACCTGACCCCGTTGTTTGCTATATTGGTATAAAGCCCTACTTGTTTGGAATCGATTTTCAGAGAAACTTTAAAAATTTCTAAGCCTTTTTCTACTTGATCGGCATGCAAGTACAGCATTCCTAATTGATTAATAATGGATGTATTGGCAGGGTTAAGCTTAAATAATTGTTGAAATATCTTGATTGCCTTAGGCAGTTTAGCCTGGGAAATAAGGACTTGCGTCTCCTCTAACAGATTTTGGCTTTTAGCCGAAATAGGCGTTGTTGTCATGCAATGCCTTTAAATAATGATAATAAGAAGTAGCTTTAGCCCTGTGGTTTATAGGTTTAACTGTTCGCCATCCGTTGATTTTACGCCCACAAAAACAGACTGGCGAGTAAATCAATTCGTCAATTTTTGTGTACGGAAATTGCGCGGAAAGTGTAAACTTTTGTAAAGTTTTTACATTGGGACGGAGGACCAGTTCTAAAACTACAACATTTTCAATGTTGTAGTTTTAGATCGCTAAATTTTGTTTCAGCTACCAAAATAATTCCACGCCATAGTCAACAAAGCTTTGTTTGCACTAGCGAGTTAAATCAACCCGACCATTTTTCGTTAAAATTAATCTATCGAATGGGTCTTTATGATGAAAAGGTAAATGGCTTATCATGCTTTTAGTAAAGTTAACAACTGATCGATTGCTATTTCCATATCACGCTTATTTTTTAAAACCACTGGATTAAAATGTTTGGCGTAATTTTTTGATAAATTTGCCGCATCGTTAACGTAGCCAGCGAATTGCTTTTTCAGTTTTTTGGTTTCAATCTCAGGTGTTACGTCTATCAATCTTAATAACATGGCTTCAAAACAAGGGTCGGACTCCAATATGATAATTTTTTCTTTTTTCGCCTGTTTTTTAACGGTTAAAGTCCAGTCAGTATCGGTATCCAATAGTACACCAACAGCATCAAAGTCCGCGTTCTTGGCTTGACGAATGGTCCATTCGATAACATGTTTTGCGCCTTTGCCCCTGGCGTTTTTAATTTTAATTTCAAGATTAGCATCTCGACCAATCAATTCCGATTTCAGATATTTTAAAAAAGCTTCTTCGTCATAACCTTCACCTACTAATAACAAAGTCGATTTTTGCAGTCTAGGTTTCGGTTTGCTCATAGTTTAGGCACCGCTCCATAGGCGCCAGCCATGTATTTTGCATAGAAATTATCGTCATTACGGATACCTTCCACAGTATCCATTCGATAGGCAGTGCTAATGCACTGCTCATCTTTTTCAACCAACATAACCTGGGATTTCTCAACTAAATTTAAAACTTCGATAGCATGGGTTGAAAAAATTAATTGCGCATCATGGGGGTTAGTTTGTGGATTGGCGAAAAGATCCAGTATCGGCTCCAGCATATGTGGATGAAGGTCATTTTCAAATTCATCAATGACTGCCAAACCGCCACTTTCGAGGACTGGCAGTAAACTGGATAGCAAAATGAACGCACCTTGGGTACCGTTGGATTCCAGATTAAATGGCAAACTAAATGTCGTTGCACCACTGACATGATGACCAAACGGATACCAGGATTTTTCGTCAGGGGCATCGACAGGATTAGACTGTATGATTTTCAAATCAATACCTGACAAACCTAAATCCCACAGACATAATAATTCATTCATTTTGGCTTGTTGCGACGGCCTGGATGAAAAGTGGGTAGCGGCTATTCTAATGTGCTTTTCGTTGATGGGAAGCCTACCAGCTACATTCACGTTGGAAACAACTAATGTGGAAGCCAATTGCTTGGCAAGCGGGACATCATATTGTGCTGCCCAGGCAATTAATGACACATTGGTTCGTACTTTTTTGGCTGACTGTGGCGACAAACCAAAGCCTTGTTGCTTTACTGAATAGCTTTTGGTTCCAGGATTCCAGGCACGGATAAATACATAATTAAACCGAAACGCTTTATCAAATCGATCACGCTTTTGATAAAGCGTTTCATTCAAGACCATATCTGACGTGCAAAGTAATGTATAACGCCAAAGTGAGCCATCAAAATCAAAGGTACATTCAAACTCTGAGGGTTCGCTACTGTGTACAACATGCGGGTAAAACGGAATAGGTGAATCAGGTGCGCTTGCAAATGACTGACTTATAAACCAATGCAGAAAAGTTAACGACTTTAAAAGTGCAGTTTTGCCGCTGGCATTATGACCCACAACACCCATTAATTTGGATACGCGATTTCCACAAACAGGATCAACCATCCAATCAGTGAGAGCAACTTTTCGATTAATAGTTAAATCAACCTCAACCTTTGAAGCAAAAGACTGGAAATTTGAAAATGTGTAACTATGCAGCATATAGACACCATTAAATCAAATAATCAACAAATTTTTGTTTATTATATGCTTATATAATGAATTTTTCTATGCCATGCAGCATTTTCTTATTTGAAGTGTTATAAAGTTGGATTTCTGGGCTAGGAGGCTGTTCAAGAGAGTGGCGAGAGGGTCAGTTCTAGAGAAATACAACAGGGGTCAAAATACAACAGGGGTCAAGTCTTGCATTGACATATTTTTATTCGCCCTGATATTCTGTTCCCATGGCAAGACCACTGCTCATAGAGCTACATGGAGGTATATATCATGTCACCTCACGGGGTGATCACAAATGAATAAGGTGTCGTGTTAAATTATTTTTTATGGTGGGCATGATTTAAATCAACCTGAGCCTTTTTCCGTGACCCTTTTTCCGACCATGGCTTTCTGCTTGGCTTCCTTAACCATTTTCCGGCTGTCGCTGGGGTCATTGCCACTTGCGATAGTTGTGCGCGCTTCCTCGGCTTTGCGTCTGGCATCGGCTAAACCAACATCCGGATAAACGCCCGCCGATAAAGTTTTGCGCTTGCCATCAATGCTGTAATCGAATCGCCACCACTTAGCCCTGTTCGGTTTAATCAGCAGATAAAGACCGTCACCGTCATTCAGTCGCTTGTCCTTTGTTTCCGGCTTGGTGTTGCGTAGTGTTGCTCGTTAAGGATATGTTTTGCCATACAGAATACCTCGATTTGCAGTAACTTTTTGTGACTGATTTCGAGTTACTGTAAAACTTACTGCATTTCTTTGTACATCATTGGACAATAAAAAACCCGCTAAGCCAAACAGCTTGCGGGTTTTAGAATTTATTGGCACTACTTTAACATTTTCTTTGGTACCGAGGGTCGGAATCGAACCGACACTCCCGAAGGAACCGGATTTTGAATCCGGCGCGTCTACCAGTTTCACCACCCCGGCAAAGAAAACGAGCATTATACAAAAGATTTGTATAATGCAAAAGTTTTTTCTGAAAAATTAGTTGAGCATTTTTGTAATCCGCTAGCAAGCTTATAAAACAGTTTAGATATTGCCGGACGCCAACCGAGGCGGTCATGAAATTAAACCATCATCGTGTACGACATGATTCAAAGGCCGTTCCTGTCAAGCGCATTAATGACAGCAAGCCATATCTTCCGGCGGCCCCGCCATTCGCTCCAAGTTTTAACCAGCTTAACAAGTGGTCAACTGCTGATTTTAGGAAAGTATCCCTAATTGTTTAACACTCCGTGAGGAATACGTTAGGTTTTGATTTGCATAATAGCCTCACCGTGAAGAGATCAAGATCCTTTGCGGCGGTTACCTCAATTTTAACTTACAAGGAAATATCATGAACAACAAATTGAAATATGCAATTTTGGCGGCGCTTAGCCTGGCTCCTTTTGTTTCACCTGTCAGTCATGCCGATTATATCGACGATGCCGGTACCACAGTGTATACCTTATCCAATGCGGTTAACAATCAAGTATTGGCCTACACCATTGACGGTTACGGCCATACTAAATTACACAAATACAATACCGGTGGACAAGGCACCGCTGCAGGACTTGGCAGCCAAGGTGTTTTGGCTGTAAGCGCAGACCAAAATTATTTGTTTGCAGTTAACGCCGGCAGTAATGAAGTGTCGGTATTTAAAATTGAAAAAGGCAACCTGGTTTTGTTGGATCATCAGGTGGAACCAGGTAAAACTCCGGTTAGTGTCACAGTTAGCAATGATATTGTCTATGTCGTTAACAGCGGAGATGATTCTATTTTCGGTTTTAAATTCGATAAAGAATCCGAATCGCTGATACCAATAACCAATTCTTACGTTAAACTAACTGATGCAGGCGCCGGGGAAGCTGAAATCGCTTTCAATACAGATGGTGACACGGTGGTGATCACTGAGAAAAATGTCAATAAAATCAGCAGTTTTCTTTTGGATTACAATGGCGTGCCTGTCGGCGCGCCTAATACGCTGGCGTCTTCCGGGCAGACGCCGTTTGGTTTTATGTTCGGTAAGCATGAAAATCTCTTTGTATCTGAAGCAGGCGGCGGCGCTAACGGTTCAACTATCTCTTCTTACAGGCTGAATCAGGATGGTACTTTGGCGGTGATAGACGGAAAAGTGGCAACCACTCAATCCGCTGCGTGCTGGGTAGCCACCACGCCGAACGGCCGGTTGGCATTTACTGCTAATGCTGCCTCCAACAGTATTGCTGCGTTTGCAATTGATCAAGCCGGAAATTTAAGCCTGGTGAATGCCACGGCGGCAACACCTAAGCATCCTCTTGATCTTATCAGTCTGTGGCGACGTAGGTTTTGGAAAAACAGAAGTGGCGATAAGGGCCGCCTTTAAAGCGGTAAAGGATAAAAAGCAGGTAGCCTTGATAGCACCGACCACGATCTTGGCGCTGCAGCATTATCAGATATTCAAGAAAAGGTTCACCAACTATCCAGTCGACATACAGATGCTCACAAGGTTCAGATCACCAAAAGAGCAGTTTGAGGTGGCGGAGAGTATCAAAAAGGGCGAAGTGGATATAGTAATAGGCACGCACAGGCTCTTAAGCAGCGATGTTAAATTCTATGACCTAGGACTGTTGGTAATAGATGAAGAACAAAAGTTCGGCGTCAAACAAAAGGAAAAGATAAAAGAACTATCACCTAACGTTGACATAATAAGTATGACCGCCACTCCGATCCCGAGGACGTTGAACATGGCGTTCACCGGGTTAAAGGATATAAGTATAATAACTACGCCTCCTATGAACAGGCTGCCAATAAGGACCTTTGTTGCAAAGTTCAGCGCTGATCTTATAAGAAAGGCCATCCTTACGGAAATGAAAAGAGGGGGCCAGGTGTTCTTTGTCCACAACAGAGTACAGGACCTAGATGAACTTTATCAAAAATTGAACGAGATAGTACCTGAAGCAAAAATAATAATGGCACATGGACAGATGGAAGAAAAAGACCTGGAAAAGAAAATGTTGCTCTTCTATAACCAAGAAGCGGATGTGTTACTCTGCACAGCGATAATAGAATCAGGACTGGACATCCCTAACGCAAACACGATAATCATAAACAGATCGGACATGATGGGACTCTCCCAGCTTTATCAAATAAGGGGAAGGGTTGGCCGCTCGCCAAAACCGGCTTTTTGCTACCTGCTCCTGCCATCTACCTTCACTGTGGGACAGGCCGCTATAGACAGGATAAAGACGCTGCAGCGTTTCACGGAACTTGGATCAGGTTTTAACGTGGCAAGCTACGACCTTGAGTTCAGAGGGGCCGGGGAACTTTTGGGTTCCTCACAAAGTGGGTTCATAGACGACATAGGATTGGAAGAATACTTAAAACTAATAGAGGAATCCGTTCAAAGCATAAAGGGTGAGACAAAGATGGAGGATGTAGATACAGAGATCTCCGTCAATACCCCTGCCTTCATCCCGGAAACATATATAAACAGCATAACCCAGCGTTTGTATTTCTATAAAAAGATAGCTAACGCTTCGAGCGAAGATGATCTTGAGGATATAGACGAAGAGCTAAAGGACAGGTTCGGTCCAGTACCAGATGAAGTAATGAACCTGTTCTCGCTGGTAACGATAAAACAACATCTAAGGCCATTACGTGTGACCTCTGTCAAGATCGGTGCTGGAAAGCTTGTTTATACGTTCGACAAGACCACTAATATAATGCCGGAAGCCATAGTGGCTCTTGTTACCAAAATGCCCGATAAATACAGGCTGACACCAGAGATGAAGCTGATATCTAATATTGGTGACAAGAACGGAATCAATGCTATAAAGGAAATTAAGGATTTTATTGCTCTTGTAAGGAGGACCTAATATGAAAAAGCGCTTAACCTTAGTGCTGTTTTTTATGCTTTCTGGGGTGTTGTTCGCAGAAACACTTGCGACAGTAGGAACTTATACAATAACGGACACGGATGTTAAGAGTTTCTTGGACGACATGAAGAAGAGCGGTGTTCCTTCAGGAACAATAACAAAGGACTACGCCCTAGATAGTTTGATAGACATAAAGCTCGGCGTAATTGATGCAAAAAGCCAAATGGCGGACCAGGACACCAAGGCAATAGAAGCTATGGATATGGCCCTGTACGTCTATTACCTGAACAAAACCGTGGATAGCAAGTACAAGAACAAGGCCTTCTCTAACAAGGACATAATGGAATATTATCAAAAGCACCCTCTAGTAAAGATACAACGGCTGACATATTCCTTCAGCGATCAGGTCCCTGGCAATATGGAGAAAGCGAAGATACAGATGGATGTCCTCAGAGGGGAATTAAAGTCAAAAAAAGTTACGTTTGAGTCTGCGCTGGAAAAAACATCTGACAAAGCGATCCCAGCTATAACAGGCACGTTCGATAAGATCATAATAGATGACCTTGCCCCCACAGGAAACATTGGAATTAAAAACATTGAAGCCTTTGGAGGTCTCCGCAGTTATACAGGCGCCAAAATTCTTTGCGATCTTAAGGATAGTCAAAGTGTATCCATACTCTCCTGAATTTGCAGATGACATAAACGAAAGGATGAAAAAAGAGGCTATCATAAGTGCCAGACAGAGATTCTCCAAAGTCTTAAGACAAAAATATGCGACTATGGTGCAGGTGAATAAATAATACATTTTATGAAACATCATCGTCTAACAATATATCTAGTAGGGGCACTGCTTATAGCCACAGGACTTTACTATGCTGTAAGGATAGCAAGGCCAAGATCAATGGATGCAGAGACCATTGCCACGGTCAACAGAAAGCCATTAATGCTCCAGGATTTTCAGGAACGCCTGAGCGCAATAAAAATGAACTACCCTCCGGACCAAAAATTAGACCTAAAAAAGATAAAGTCCAGCATCTTAAGGAGGATGATCATTGAATCCTTGATACTTCAAGAAGCGGACAGCAAAAAGATAGAGGTAAGCACGGAAGAGCTAGGAAGGTACATAAGGAATATAAGACAGAACTATACGGAAGCTGATTTCGATCAGATGCTGAACAATCAGTTCAAGACGTATGACGACTGGGTGGCTGACGTAAAAAAGAAACTATTGATAGAAAAGACCCTGTCCAGGGAAGTCACAGAAAGGGTCAACGTCTCTGACAAAGAAGTACAGGATTATTTCGACAAGAACTACAATGGAAAGACCACAGAAGCTAAAGTAAAACTGGCACAGATATTCACCACCTCAAAACCGCTTGCCGAACAGGCAATGGCCGAACTAAAGAACGGTGTTCCTTTTGAGTCGGTAGCAAAAAAGATGTCGCAAGCACCGGAAGCTTTCAACGGCGGTGTGGTAGGTTATATAACAAAGGGAGAAGGGA
>CAVUMJ010000177.1:0-14030 GCA_963741375.1 uncultured Pseudomonadota bacterium | reverse complement strand
CGGGCAAGGCGACCAGCAATCCCACCGCGGTGGCGACCAGCGCCTCGGCGATGCCCGCCATCACCGCCTGCGTGCCCAGAGCCGCGTTGCTGCGAGCCAGATCGTGAAACGCCCGCACGATGCCGAGCACCGTTCCGAACAGCCCGATGAAAGGCGCGTTGCTGCCCAGGGTGCCGAGAAAGGCCAGCCCGCGCTCGTAGCGAATCCGCTGCGACTCGACCACCGCCGCGACGTGCTCCTCCATGGCGGCCGGGCCTTGGGCCACGTGTTCAAGGCACGCCCGCGCCACGGCCGCGTCCAGGGAGCGCACGTCCCCCAGCGCCTTGAGTGCGGCCGTCGCGCCCGAAGCGCGCAGCGCCGCCAGCATGTCCGCGATCTGCTGTCGCGGTCGCCGCTCGCGCAGGAAGAACCACAAGCGTTCGAGAACCACGGCCGCGGCCGCGATGCTGAGGAAGATGAGCAGCCACAGCACCCAGCGCGAACCCGCGCGTAGCATGAGGTCAAGCGCCTGAGCATCGATGGTCTGTTGGTTTTGCATGGGTTCTCCTTAGAATCGGGCGCGCAGGCCCACGGTCGGCAGGACGTAGCGGATATTCACGCCCGGCGTGATTTCCTCGGACATGAGCGCGGCGTTCATGATGTCGACGTAGAAATCCAGCAGCCAGCCCTTGTACACCGCGCGCTTGTCCACGCGCACGTCTATCCGGTCGTAGCCATCGATTCGCGCCGTGTTGTACCCCGAGGTAGTAGAATGGTTATGTTTTTGTTCACCTACTCGTTCGGTTGGTATTGCTACCGGTAATACCATGTGCATATTCCGGGCTAGCAATAATAACTGCACATTTGCCGCCAGTAATTGGGCAAGCAGATTTTCTACAACCGGATGACCCGCTTCCTCCAAATCAGGATTAAACAATGGCATGTTGCCAAGATCAACAAATAGTTCAACTGAAATGTGCGGTGGGGCTAAACGTTTTACAGCTTTCAACACAGCTGTATTAAGCGAATCCCTGCGCAGACTACCTGATAGCGCTAATATTTTCATGTAAAAATTCGCACAAAGACATCCATCAATATTGGCCGGTTTCGGCAACCCAAAACAAGATACTTTAACTTGCAAAGTCATTAGATCAAAAACAATTTGTGCTTAACGTCAAAGTTATGCAATTGCCGGATATGACTTTCCTGTTACCTCATATAAATTACCAGGCGCCTACTTCACAATACCCAGGATATGTTAATGAACAATACCCATACCAGCTTACCACTAGCACTGCTGATCGGCAGTCTGCTGGTAATGGTGAGCGCCAATTCGCAATCCGCAACTAATTGTTTAAGCGGTAGTATTAATTTTACCGGCAGCAACTGGTACGCAACGGGTAACATATCCGTTAAGAACAATTGCAGCAATAATCTAGCCCTGGCCGATCAAAAAATCAGTTTTACCGCATTGGACAACAAAGCTAACCCGGTATCAGTTGGTGTGCTAAACGACTGGTGGGTAAACAACGCCGCTTATTCCTTAAACTTTTCCGCTGGCGGCAATAATAGCCAAATTGGTTCATTTGCCACAAGCACCCCAGGAGCCATTGTTGTCATCAATGCCGGACAAACTTTGACTTTCACGGGTGGATTTAATCTAAGCGATGCAACATTTAACAATACTCTCGCCGCCGGCAGCCTAAGTTTTAGCGGCTCTAATTCTGTCATCGGTTCCAGTTCCAGTTCCAGTTCCAGTTCCAGTTCCAGTTCCAGTTCCAGTTCTGGCACTGGCACTGGCACTGGCACTGGCACTAGCTCTGGCTCTGGCTCTGGCTCTGGCTCTGGCTCTGGCTCTGGCTCTGGCTCTGGCTCTGGCTCAAGCTCAAGCTCAAGCTCAAGCTCTTCAAGTATCACATCGGGTTCAATCGGTTTTCATCTATTACTTGGCGTTAGCGGCTACAGCACTCCGGAGGACAGTCTAGAGTTAAGCGGTGATAACTACACGGATATGATCATGTCTAACTTTATAGCCGGCGTGTTGTACGGACACCTGTTACAAACCTATACGCCTAATATCCAATTCAATAAGGATTATTTGTACGGCTCAATCATGGGACAACTATTGCAAGAAAATATCGCTACTGAACAGTATATGAGCACCAGCAATTTAATAGACTCTAACACTGATCAAGCTGCTGTAATGAGTATGGGACAAGGCGGCCCCTATCAAATCAACAACTATGCAGCGGATATGGTTTACGGAAGCTATGCCCCGGAGGGCTATTCATTGATTAATTACGTATCCATCCAAAAAAATATAGGCTTTGGCCTAAGCAATGCGGCGACTCAATACAGTCAAAACACCCCGGCATCCTTTAATAACAAATATTACGGACCGATACTCACAGCTTATTTTCATTTTAATGATTATGTGGCCTTACAAGAAATTGGCCGTGTTGGAGGTTATACGCCAGGCTGGGAACCTTATTATGACAACACTCTACTGAATTTTGAGTCGCTGCCTAATAACTTTCTGGATATCATCTTAAACGCCGCCTACAATCAAGGCTACTATGGCAGCCTGGTGACTACCTATAGTAAGTTAGGCGCAACCGCCAATCAGGCTACGGTTAATACTGTCGATGCATACAGCTCTATCTGGGGAATTAACGATACTTATCAGCAATATCCTTATCAGGTACGTTACTATCTTGATCAGCTGTACGACAATCCGCTCCCCAGTCTGAATAATATTCACAATATAATCACGCCCAATAACCACGTTGGTTTTAAAATAGCCGAATTGCAGACAGTATTTTCCAATGTCTTTCAAACCTTGGCCTATGTCAACACCAATAATCAATACGTATTTATTAGTAATAACCAAGCCAATACTGCGTTTAACAACGCGCTGACGGCGTTGGCGATTAGCAATGCGGACACTCTGGATTTAAGCAATACCAGCCAACGTGAGCAGATTTTTGCATTACTGGAAACCGCCATCAAAAACCTGGAGTCAGAGCTTGGCGCTAATTTTGCCGCAACGACTTTGAATCAGCTCTAAACAATCAGGAAAATCTCTGCAGTTGGATTTTTAGAAACGCCCTTAAGACTGTGATTTCAGATTGGCAGATCAGGCATTTCCTCCTTGCAAGGAGGAAATGCCTTTTATCGGCCTTTAAGCCGTTATGTGAAATCAAGTTTTCAGGCTTATTTTAAAGGCAAATATATATCATTGATCAACTCATTCTCCGACACATCGGGAAACAGGTTGCCGCTATGTTTTTTTCTAAATTGCGGAAAATTAAATGTTTACAAAATTTTAATGCATGCGGTTTATGCTGCTTACCAAGGCTTTGATCGAAGCCGTGACTATATTCTCATCCATACCCACGCCATAAACTTCATGACTGGCGCCGGCGCTTGAGTATGCAATTTCTATAAATGCACATGCCCTAGCGTTACCGGCCTGACTGCTTGGGGCCAATGAACGTTCTTCATAACTTCGAACTTGCACATCAACACCCATGCCCCTGACAGCATGCACAGCCGCATCAATCGGACCGTTGCCCTCGCCGGTCAATGTGCGTGGGATACCATTAAGCTCCATATTTAGTCGAATACCCTGAACATTGCCTTCTTCGAAAAGATGATGATCAAGATAGCGAAAAGGGGTAACCGTATCAAGATAGCTGATTGAAAATAGCTGCCAGACATCTTTTGCCTGCATTTCTCCGCCATACTTGTCGACATGCTGCTTGACCATAGCTGAAAACTCCACCTGTAACCGCCTTGGCATGACGATGCTGTATTCTGTTTCCAGCAAATATGCAATACCGCCTTTTCCTGACTGACTATTTACTCTGATAATCGAGTCATAGCTGCGGCCTACATCCTTCGGATCTATAGGCAGATAAGGAACGTTCCAGTAGGCATCCGGTTGCTGAGCGGCAAAACCTTTCTTGATAGCGTCCTGATGCGAACCCGAAAAGGCGGTAAATACTAAATCTCCAACATAAGGATGGCGTGGGTGTATGGGCAGTTGACAGCAAGCTTCAACCGTTCTGGCCACGGCATTAATGTCGGAAAAATCCAGACCGGGAGAAACTCCTTGCGTGTATAAATTTAAAGCCAACGTGACAAGATCGACATTACCGGTGCGTTCACCGTTGCCGAACAGGCAACCCTCAACCCTATCGGCTCCGGCCATTAAACCGAGTTCAGCGGCAGCAACCGCCGTGCCGCGATCATTATGCGGATGCAAACTGATGATTACACTATCGCGTTTGACAAGATGCCTATGCATCCACTCAATCTGATCAGCATAGATATTGGGTGTGGCAAGCTCAACAGTGGTAGGAAGATTGAGAATGACCTTATTGTCAGGCGTAGCGCCCCAGGTTTCAATCACGGCATGACAGACTTCAAGTGCGTAATCGAGTTCTGTCGCCGTGAAAGTTTCCGGGCTATATTCCAGCCGCCATTGGGTTTCCGGCTGTTCGGCCGCCAATTGTTTAACCAGCTTTACCGCAGAGACAACCATATCCACCACTTGCTGCTTACTCATGGCAAACACCATTTCCCTAAAAGGCTTGGAAGTGGCGTTATAGATATGCACTATGGCGCGGCGCACGCCTTTAAGCGATTCCATAGTACGGCAAATTAGTTGTTCACGCGCCGGCGACAAAACCTCGATGCTGACATCGTCCGGAATGTGATTTCCCTCAATAAGACAGCGCACAAAATCGAAATCCGTCAAAGACGCCGATGGAAAAGCAACCTCAATTTCCTTGAAACCAATACTGCAAAGCATATGAAACATGCGCATCTTCAATTCTGCGCTCATCGGTTCGAAAAGCGATTGATTGCCATCGCGTAAATCGGTGCTCATCCAGATAGGCGGGGCAGTAATGGTATGATCAGGCCACTGACGATCTAAGAGTTGGATGGGCGCAAAGGCCCTGTATTTATCAGCGGGATGATGCAACATACTCGGTCGCTCCTGAAATATCAGTTAAACAATTGATTAAGCTATATTTTAAGAAAACATCGTTGGCAGGCGATTGCGTTGTATAATCAAAAAACCAATCATTACGCAATAACATTGCGTATTATTCGATATTTTTGGAACTATCATTCAATAACAAGATTTAATAGGAAATGTTATGGAACTGGATCGCTATGATTTGCATATACTTCAGGTGTTACAAGAGGATGGCCGGATCAGTAATCAGGATTTGGCCGACCGTATAGGCTTATCGCCTTCCCCTTGCCTGCGCCGGCTACGCACACTTGAAGAAATGGGCATTATTACCGCTTACCACGCCCTGCTCGACTCGAAAAAACTGGGTCTGTCATTAATGGCGCTGATACACATTTCCATGGATAAACATACGCCGGAGCGATTTGACAATTTTGAAGAAAAAATCACAAAGATACCGGAAGTACTGGAGTGCTTGCTGATAACAGGTCAAGCTGCCGATTATCAGTTGAAAGTAGTGGTAAAAGATATGGATGCCTACCATGAATTATTGCTTAACCGGATTACCAGAATAACAGGTGTGACCGGTGTGCATTCCAGCTTTGTACTACGTAAAGTAATAGACAGAACCGCTTTACCGCTATCATCCTAGAAACCGCAGTTGAAAGCAGTCAGACCAGCGATAATGACTTATATCGAAAACTTGCAAGCAAGTCCGCTCATTATTAGTGCATCCGCTTAACACATCACTATTGACAACTAGTTACCAATAGTGTAAACTAGTTGTCAGTTTATCCACTAGGCCATCTGCTATCGCACTATTCGCCGGATTGCATTGGAAGTTATCATGACCACAGAACTCAAAATCAAGGCCGACATCCTGACCGAGATTATGCTCAGCGTTTTCCGGGTAAATGGCCGCTTACTACAAAAAGGCGACCAACTTGTTGAGCCTGTCAATCTTACCAGTGCACGGTGGCAGGTGCTTGGCGCAGTAGCCATTGCCGGAAAACCGCTTTCCGCGCCGCAAATTGCAGAAGCAATGGGGATGACCCGTCAAGGTGCGCAAAAACAACTCAACAAATTACGGGATGATGGTTTTTTTGAACAGCTTCAAAATCCGCATCATGAACGTTCCCCTCTTTATGCCTTAACCGAACTGGGTAAACACAGCTTTGCAAAGACAATGGCTTTACAGCAGATTTGGGTCAAACAGTTGGTAAACGATCTTAGCCGGCAAGATCTGGAAAATACCTTAAAGATTCTGAACAGCGTCTATGAACGTCTGGATTCTCCCGTGCCGGAGTGTCCTGCTACAGAATCAAAATCATCCACCCTCTCACCTGAAATAAGCATATGACATACACAATACTTAAGTTTGTCCATGTACTTGGCGCCATACTGATTGGCGGCGGCCTGATCGGTGTCTGGCTTGCTGATTTGCGTTCTCGGCAAGTACATGAGTTAACGCAGTTTTCCGAGGCGGTCAGGAACATTGCGATTTTCTATGACGGCGTGGTTATACCTGGCGCCCTATTGCTGCTCGCCTCCGGAACCTGGCTAATCGTTGCCCAATTTGGCGGCTGGAATTTCATCCATATTCCCTGGCTGGCCGGAATGATATTTTTGTTTGCGTTTGAGTTTATTGAAGGAAATACCATCACCCGAATTTATTTCATGCGCTTACGCCGCTTAACTAAGGAAGCGATCAAAGTGGGCGGCTTTACCCAAGAACTGGAAATAGCGCGTGCGGAAAGTCTGCCTACTTTTACGCACTTTCTTGATATTCCGATGTTGTTCCTGATTATAGCTCTGGGCGTAATAAAACCGGATTCCTGGAGTCTCTTTTTAGCAGGTTCCGCTACTGCAATCTTAATTGCCGCTGTATTGACTATGTATATTCCAAAGCTTTATCCTTGGGCTACGAAGGATAAACACTGTCATGAACAAACCTAATTGAATCTCATGTTCCACTTAAAACTCCAAAATCATTAGAAATCTCTTGTTAACTTCACTCACAGTTTTAAAATCCCACCGCTCAAACCTTTTTTTATGCCTGGTGCTTACCAGGCAACGCCCATAAGGAAAGTTATCTCGCACCCACTTTATTCGAACATTTTCCAAATCAGAACCTACGCCTTTACCGCGATGGTCTTTATCAACAGCCATCAAATAGAGAATATGTGTATCTGAAGCCCAATCGGCGGCCTTAACGCCCCCCACTCCAATCAAACTTCCATCGAAATCATAAGCGCCAAAAAATTTTCTATAAAAAGGGTATATATCTAAGGCGCTTATCTCGCTAAATATCCGGCTTTTCTCATAACGGTCAGATTCGCTGGGGCAGTTAGTAGAAATCAAATTGACAGCATCAGATAATGCCTGTGAAGTAGCGTTTAAAGGCCGCACTGTATATGTCTTCATTGATGGTTTTGTCTTTATTATTCTTGGTGCGCCAGCCATTTTATCCAGCAAAAACCTGTACCGCTATTTAGTTGCCTTTTTGTGAATCATCCATCAATACAGAAGAACCGGTATCTTCATTTGCATTGCCTTTGCTAGGCATTAAATTACTTGATGGCTGATGTTCAGAGTTTCCAACACATTTACCGGAATCATCCTGATGGTATCCGTCATCGCACACAGTACTGTCGCATACCAAAGTCGGTTTATAAACCCAGGAAAAGGAGCCATTCGGGTTGCTGACCGACACCCTTCGAGACTCGGTATGCTTGCTGGCGCATTGCGAATGCGTTGCACAGCCAGTACTTATCAGAGCTACCAAAATCATAGCCAAATTCCCTAAACGCGATGCTGTCACAACATGTCTCTTAACAAAATGTCTATTGGCTGTTTTCATATTTGGGTTCTCTGAATAATAAACTGAAGACAGCAAACAAAATCTTCAAATTTTTCATTGTATCGCCCGAAAAATAATTGTTCAATTAATTTCAGTGTGAGTGGGAAATAAATCTATAAACCGTAGAATTCCGTAACAGTCCAGCGCATATTGGTGAAGCCAGCATACGCATTTGACTATGCGGACGGTGTGCTACTGCAACGACCGAGTGCGGTCAGACTCCAGCAAACTAACGGAGGTAAGCATAGGACAGTTTAATTTCAGCTTTTTTACTCTGCTAAAAATACTGACTGTTAATACTTAAGTACAATGGGAAAATAGGGTTTTTCCTGTGAGCATATGCCCATAGTCCTAGACTAGACAGGAAAGCCGGAAATGAAAAAGATCAATAATCAATCAAAAACAGAAATCATAAATCGCTTATATTTTTTGGATGAACAAGCTTCTCTTCTTCTTAATGCTGTTACAGAGAATTTTGGCAAAGATCCGGTAATTTATCGCAGAGTCAGGGGCGTCAGTGAAAAAATCAATGATTTGATTTGGTTGGTGCAGGAAAAATAATACTCTTGATGCGTATGCACATTTTGGTAATGCAATTGCATTGACCAGAAAATTTGCAAGCTGGTTATCTTTAATTTCCGGTCGACCTTTGTCCATATTTCAATCCCTATCATTTAAATCATCAATGAATTCGGAAGGTATATTTCCGCTACTCACTAATAAGTGATCCCTGGCCCGGGTACAGGCAACATATAACAAATGCCGTTCAGTCTCATAAACTTCCTCTAAATCCGCCTCATCCACAACAGTCTCGATTCTTTGTTGTGATGGAATAACCTCGTCATCACAGGCCATCACTACCACAACTCTAAACTCCAGGCCTTTAGCCAAATGCATAGTGCAAATGGAGGCGTAGCCGTTTATAGTTTCTACGTGTTCATCCAAAACCTTATATTGCAAAGAGGCCGCCGAAATTGCTGCGATTGCCCTATCCAATTCAGATGCCGAGCGGACAAACACGCCGATTTCATGTGGTTTTATACCGGAACTGGCAAGATCGATTAACCATTTTGCAACCGCAGCGATTTCAGCTTCCGGCGTATTTAATTTAAGGACAGAGGGCTGTGGTCCATTAAAAACTGAGATAGTCCCGCGTCTGTCCTCGATATTGCCGTCGACATCCGCAATTTCCGGCCCTAACAATTGATCTGCCTGTCTGCGGATTTGGTGCGAAGTACGATAATTGATTTGCAAGGTGCGGGAACGGCCGCGAATATCGATGCCTAGTGATTTCCAGGAAAAAGCTTGCTGGAATATGCGTTGGCCAAGATCGCCGGCGAAGAACAGCACATTGGTTTGATTTGCGCCAATCGCCGATAGAAAGCGTAATTGGGCGACATTGATATCCTGGGCTTCGTCAACCACCGCATAATCGAAGGGGTGGAGTCCATTTTTGGCAAAATGCTTTGCCAAGCGGGTAAATATCTCATCTTGGGTAAAGATGTTATCGGTAGCCAGAGCGGACTTAACTTGCTCGAATATCGTCCACAATAGCTGTCGCTGTGCTTCCTGAAGCCGAGTTTTTCTCCCCAAGCGTTTCACATCTCGATAGGCCTCCCAATTGTCGAGTTGCCAAGCGTCAACCACTTGCTCCCATTCGGTAAAGAGAAAGCGGTCGCTGAATTTGTGGTTTGGGATTTTTTCGGCAGCCTGCTTAATCAGTTGCCGTATAAGCGGCTGATCAGCAAGATTGACCTTACCAAAATTCGATTCGTACAAGCGAAGCCCTATGGCGTCCATAGCATGGACTTCCAGCCGCTCGCCAAGACGTGGCTCATGGCTGATCAAGCGCTTTAGCTTGCTACGCAATGCATTGGCCAAGGTTTCCGAAAATGTGGTCAGCAACACTCTTGCTTCAGGATAACTGCGTGTCAGATAAACTGCACGATGCAAGGCTACAATAGTCTTTCCGGTTCCCGCCGATCCGGAAACACGAGCAGGACCGTTATAGTCCCGTTCCACCAGTTGCCGCTGCGCAGGATGCAGAAAAACCGTCCATTTCTCCCAGGGGTAGTCCAGAGCTTGCGCCAATTCCTCCACATTATTCATGATCCTGAAGCGGCGTTGCGCATCGGGATGATGGAAAGGATCAGTCGATTTAACAACCGGCTCGGATTTTTTCGGCGTACCGCCTACCGCCAGTTCCAATAACGCTTCCGCGGCCTCTGCCGGCAAATGGCCGGCGAGTTCCAGAATGCTGTCTTCATCGGCCAGTTTTACATCGGCCAGCCATTCAGGCGGCACGCCAAACCCAAGCAAAACGTCATCAGGCTGATTGGCAAACAACAAGGGCTTTCCGGCAGGCGCCTGCTTCGGTTCAAAGTATTTGGGTACAGTAATTTCTTCGATCCGCTCGCGAATTTCCACTAATTGCGCGGCCCCGGTCAAGGGATGGGTTTCCAGCTTGCGCCTTTCGGCCCAATGATAAGCAGGGTTATGGTGATCCACATAACACAACAACAAGCTATCGTGGGTTTTGTGGACGATGATCCGGATATCGCTATTCACGCGCACCGACCAGAAATTCTTATCCTTGGCCTGATCCAGTTTGTGAAAATTGAAGCCTGGATTTGCCGGATTGATTTGTAAATCGAAAGCAGTAGTTTTAACGGCTTTTTGCTCTTCGCCGGTGAGTTTTGCCAGGCTATCGGTGAAGGTGTCGGCGATGCGGAAGTGCATGAAATGTTACCTTTTTGGATAAGACGGGTTAAGGAATATCAAATAAAGCTTTTAAAAAGTCTTGTACCGCTTTAATCTGTGGTATTAACAGAGCCTGCCCTCTCAACCAGTCATTATCTTGAATCGAAACCTGTACAGACTTACCAGGACGAAAAATATTAGCCATTGCGCCAATAACAGCCTTATTTTCACCTGCAGGTTTATTAAAATCTTGCAATTCCTTGTTCTGTAAACCACAGACTTTAGCTTGACTGACATAATTTTTAGCAACTGGCAATAGTCCCGGATACATCGTTGCTGCACTTTTCAGCAGTAAGTCTTCAAGAGTACCTATATTTTGGTTATCCGGCAGGACGTACATCCCCATCTTTGGTGAAGTTGTTGACACCTGACCGGGGATATCAGGAAAAACCAATGCCTTTTTTTGTAATTCAGTCTTGATACAGAAATAGCGTTTATCAGGTGATATCTGTTTATCTGAATCAAGCAAAATCCCAACACCAGAAAATGGATTTTCGTCAAACAACTCAATGTCATCATATAGAGTATTGACTAACTGGCTATCGCCTATAGCACTATGTATAGCAATGCAATGAGTGTCGTTTTGCAAAAATAATGGTACGGACACTCTTTTCTGTAGATCACCCTTAACAGGAAATTCAGAGGGTATCAGTGGCGTTAACCTAGAATCAAGATGCTCAATTAACTGAATGCGATTTAAATCGAAAGGGCTTAACAATCGATAGGTAAACTCCACATCGTGCGGCCCTTCAACAACCAGACATCCGTATTTACGCATAACTTATCTCAGATCGAGTCCGCGCTCATAACGCAAGCGGTGCAAAAAATCACCGGCAAAGCGTTTACTCAGGGTTGCCTCTGGCGTTTGCGACAAACGATAAGCCACAATATCCTCATTATCCTGCGGGTTGCTGGCGGCTAGCAAGGCGTCCACTGCTTCCAGGCTATGGGTGGTAACGAAAATCTGTACATCCAGTTGTCGTGCTACTCTACTTAGCCACTCAAAAACTTTTCCCAATGCACCAACATGGATACCTGCCTCAACTTCATCAATTAGCAGAATGCCACCCTCTTTGAGCGACAATAGGGTGGAAGCAAGCAACACAGAACGGCGCATGGCGTCACCGAAAACGGAAATAGGGGCAATTCCAAGTTTACTGTGCTTGATATATATAGCTGGACGCTCTCCATGAAATGAGGCTATTTCTATTTTTTCAATATCAGCATCAAAGTCCTTAAGCAACTCCAAAACGCTAGGCGAATCCAATTGGAAAATTTGTTTGGATTGCGAACGAACTTGTCGTGGATTAAGTTGATATGAATAAGGTGTTAAGGTTTCTGAAGGGATTTTATAACCATCTCCAAACCGAAATTTTATGGGCAATATATCTTCCCATATCCTTAGGGTGAAATTATTATTCTTAAGTCCTGTAACGCTAGAAAAAAGGTCTAAAAGGTCTAATTGATTATTTTTTGTTTTAGGAAAATAAGTCAATTCGAGTCCTCTCATAGGGTTATCATCTTCCATCATGAGAGTTAAATCTTTTTGTCTTAATCGCCTTGAAGCATCATTAATCACTCTTGTTGATGTCCGATCTTCCTCTGGTGGTATTCCCAGGAATTCACTGTATCTTACTTCTAATGATTGTAATGAAAATCTACCTTCACAACTGAATTTACAGCCGGCTTCAATAAGCAAATCAGGGTCTAATAGCTCACTAACCCGCGTAAAACACCAACGAAAAGATTGCACAATTGATTCATCCAGTCTGCCAAAATCCCGACGGCGAACCATAGCTAACCATTCATTGGGATTACACGGCTGACACAATATCGACAACGCTTCAAGAACACTGGTTTTACCGGAATTATTACTGCCCACCAGAATATTAACCCTGCCTAAATCAGTTAATTCCAGCTTGCGTAAACCACGGAAGCCATCAATGCCAATGTTTGTGAATGAAAGTATTGTCATGAGCTGTATTGACCGTTAATTTCTATTTTGCTATTCCACATAGAGTACCTCAATTCACCCTAAACACCTTCATCACCTCATCCCCCAGATGATTAATCACTTTCACGGCAATCCTACCGGATTTAGGCTTGTCGAAAGGCCGGGAGGTATCGCTGTTTAAACTTGCCCAGGCTTCTTCGTTAATTTCTGCTTTCAATGTGGTTCTTAATGCTTTGTAAGGATCGTTTGCACCTAAGAAATAGGCGTGGCGGACAAAAAAGCTTTCTTCGTTATAATCGGTATCAATGAACCAGCAGGCTATGCCTTCGGCGCCGTCGCTGCGTACTTCACCGGTGTTGGGATGGAAAACATCTACGCCGTTAACTTTGACTTGGATTTTATTGCCATCGGCGGACAGAATATCGATATCCGGTTCGCCGAAAATCACGAATAGATTACCTTTGCCGGTGTTTTTAAGATCGGCGGCCATGTGCAGATCGGCATTCATACGGGCCTTGAGCACAGGGATGCGGCCAAGCTTTTCGAACTCGGCGGAATGCGCGTCGTAATTGAAGGCGCAGGCGATCAGCACCTCGAAACCGGCATCACCGGCTTCGCGGGCAGCGGAAACCAGATCGGGGCGGGAGACGGTGCCGAATTCCGGGCCGATGAAAATGGCGGCGCGTTTTTCTTTTGCACTTTCTTCATCACCTTCCAAATAACGGCCTTCGGCGCAAATCAGCTCGCCTGGCCAGGGAACCAGTGAGGTAAACACGATTTTATCTTCCTTATGCGCCTGTTGCACCCCGGCAGTTTTCAGGTTTTCCAGGATTATTTGCACGAAATCCCGTTCCTCGCTATAACCGCCGTCAGTTTCGGCAATACCGTCTATCAGCTCGTCATTTTCATCGACCGCCAGTACCCGATGCGGTGACAGGCTTTCCACGGTAAAGGGGCCAGCAACCCGGACTTTTTTCTTGTCTTCGTAAGGTTTGTCGTAGAGGAATTCATGCTCGGCCTTGGCGGCGATGGAGGTGTCGATTTCTTGTTGCCGGGCGATACGCTGTTTCCACCAGCTGGCATGAGATTGCTTGGCGGGCTCAGGCCATTTAGCATCGGCTTCGCGAGGAATTTCCCATTCCTGCCATTGCTGATTGACGGCCTGATTGAATTGCTGGCGCAAGGGTTCCAGTTTTAGCTGAAACTTATCCCAGATCACGTCGATTTCGGCGTTATTGGCGATGGATTTCAGGGTGATATGCGGTACGCGCTCATAGACGAAACCCTGGCGGATGTCGCCGCGCGCGGGCTGGCTGGAGGGTGCGGTGCGAGAAACTTCGGCTTCCTTGAGTTGGCCGTCGCGGCTGTCGGCCAGCAGGTAATAGGGATAACGGGCACCCATGATGCGGGCGCGGGCTAGGGCTAGTGCCACTCTGGAAGTGTCTAAAGTAATCCAGCGGCGGCCCCATTGTTCGGCGACATAGGCCGTGGTG
>CAVUMJ010000176.1:0-7150 GCA_963741375.1 uncultured Pseudomonadota bacterium | reverse complement strand
TAATTATTGTCAAATAATCGGAATTTAGGTAGTGGTTCAGTTTGGATAATGTGAAATTTTTTTTTGATAGAGATAAAAGAAGTTTTGGGAATCGGGAATGTTTGGCCGGGGTTTTGCCGGAAGGGATTCCGGCGCAAAGCTTACAAGGACGTACTTGCAGCGTCCCCGGACAAACATTCGCGGTTTCCAAAACTGGCGGATACCAACCATCAATGTCAATCGTGATAACTGACATTTAATTCAAATTGAACCACTACCAAAATTTTATAGCTACATGCCAAACTATAATTGCGGGTTAAATAGTTTCCTGATTACTTATCGCAATAGATGCGCCTCTCGCTGTTCGGCGCCTATAGGCTTTTTCTTGTTCTTCAGTGCTTATAATATTGAGGATTTCAAAACGATCTAGTTAAGACGGGCATCTAAACTTTATCTCATTTAGCTTAAAAAACTGTTTCTTGAAATGTGCCAGATAACGATTTACGACAAATTAAAATTTAAGCGGTAACACAATGCCAAGGCATAAAATCCGCCTTGGCTTGCCAAACTATCCGCCATTAATCCCGCAACAATTCATTAATCCCGGTTTTACTACGGGTTTTTTCATCCACCTGTTTAATAATCACCGCGCAATACAAACTATGGCTGCCGTCTTTGGCCGGCAAATTACCGGACACCACAACTGAACCGGCCGGGATGCGGCCATAAGTGGTTTCTCCGGTCATGCGGTTGAAGATTTTAGTGCTTTGGCCTATGTATACGCCCATGGAGACTACGCAGTTGTCTTCCACGATGACACCTTCCACAATTTCCGAACGGGCGCCGATAAAGCAATTGTCGCCAATAATGGTTGGATTGGCTTGCAATGGCTCTAAAACCCCACCTATGCCTACGCCACCGGAAAGGTGAACATTTTTGCCGATTTGCGCGCAGGAACCGACTGTTACCCAGGTGTCCACCATGGTGCCGCTATCCACATAAGCGCCAATATTGACATAGGACGGCATTAAAATCGCCCCCGGCGCTATATAAGAACCGTAACGGGCAACGGCATTAGGCACTACCCTGACGCCGGCTTTGGCAAAATCAGCTTCGTTGTATTGGCCGAATTTAGTCGGCACTTTGTCGTAATAACGAATGTCGCCGCTTTCCACAACCTGGTTTTCATTGATGCGGAAAGACAGCAACACGGCTTTTTTCAACCATTGGTTAGTCACCCAGTCGCCATTTTGTTTTTCTGCGACGCGCAGTTGACCTTTATCCAGCAAGTTCAGGGCTTCATTAACCGCATCGCGTATCTCTGCTGACACTGAGGCCGGACTGATTTCGGCGCGGTTTTCGAAGGCTTGGTTAATCATATTTTCTAAATTTGACATATCTGTTCTTCTAGTTCTTCAATTAGTTAAGAATAATTTGATGCGTTGCGCCGCTTCCACGCACTCGTCCATAGGCGCGACCAGGGCAATGCGGACATGATCGGCGCCCGGATTAACGCCAGCAGCTTCGCGCGACAAATAACTGCCGGGTAAAACCGTCAGATTTTGCTCTGCGAACAATTTTTGGGCAAACTCGGTATCTGACATGGGTTTGGGCGATGATCCGTCAACAGCGAACCGGGTTTGCAGCCAGATATAAAAACTGGCCGGCGGCCTGCTGATAGGACAGACGTCCGCTAAAATATCGATGAAAGCGGTGAATTTTTCACGGTATAACTGGCGGTTATCATAGACGTGTTTCTCATCCTGCCAGGCGCTGATACTGGCATATTGCACGGGTACGGACATAGCGCAGCCGTGATAAGTGCGATACTTTAAATATTGACTCATCAACCCGGCATGGCCTGCCGCAAATCCCGAGCGCAAGCCAGGGGCGTTGGAACGTTTGGACAGACTTTGAAACACCATGCAATGCCGAAAATCAGTATTGCCGGCCTGATAAGCGCTTTGCAGCAAACCCTGAGGCGGCTGGGTTTCGTCGTCATACAATTCTGTATAACACTCGTCAGAAGCAACAATAAAATCGTATTTGTCCGCCAGCTCCAGCAATTTTACATGGCAGGCATAATCCAAAACCGTTCCGGTGGGGTTGCCCGGCGAACAAATGAATAACAGTTGGCAGCGTTTCCAGATAGCTTCCGGCACGGCATCAAAATCCGGCAGATAACCATGCTCGGGCAAAGTATTCAAATAATATGGCTCTGCGCCTGCCAGCAATGCCGCACCCTCGTAGATCTGATAAAAAGGGTTGGGCATGATTACCACGGGTTTGCTGCCTGGATCTATCGCTGCCTGCACGAAGGAGAACAAGGCTTCCCGCGAACCGTTTACCGGCAAAATCTGCGACTCTGCGTTGATATCTGCGGCAGGTATGGCAAAACGTCTGGCTATCCATGCCGCAATGGTTTCACGTAATTCCGCCAGACCTTTGGTGCTGGGGTAAAGCGTCAAGCCCGGCAAGTTTTTGATTAAGGCGTGCTGAATAAACTCAGGAGTCGGATGTTTGGGCTCGCCTATGGACATGGCAATATGGGCCTTGTCCGCAGGTGGGACTATCCCCTGCTTTAACACAGCCAGTTTTTCGAATGGATAAGGATGAAGTTGCTGTAAAAACGGATTCATGTAGGCGAAAAACTCAGGATTTTTAAGGATTCCTAGTGAATATCTGCTTAACTGCCGAATAATTGCTGATCGATCAAATCACACAGACAGTGGGAAATCAGCAAATGAACTTCCTGGATGCGGGCAGTAGACCAGGAAGGCACCCGAATTTCAATGTCGCTTTCATCCAATAATCCGGCTAAGGCGCCGCCATCCTTTCCGGTTAGGGCTATCACAGTCAATTCCCGGTCATGCGCCACTTTCACGGCTTTGAGGATATTGCCGGAGTTGCCGCTGCTGGTGTAAACCAGCAAGATGTCGCCAGCTTGCCCCAGCGCTCTTAATTGCTTGGCGAAAATTTCGTCATAATGGTAATCGTTGGCAATGGACGTAATTGTCGAAGTATCGGTACTCAAAGCTATGGCCGGCAGAGCAGGGCGCTCCCGCTCAAAACGATTCAGCATTTCCGATGAAAAGTGCTGGGCATCGCCAGCCGAACCGCCATTTCCGCAAGTCAGAACTTTTTTATCGTTTACCAGGGCCTCCACAATCTTCTGTGAAGCAAACTCAATTAGCTCGCAAAGACCGGCCATGGCATTTTGTTTGGTCTGAATACTATCTGTAAAGTGATTGATGATGCGGTCTTGTAAACTCATAATGCTCAGGTTTGAAAGGCTTTTTTAATCCGGTTTATCTGATTGTCGGCAGATATGACCACCACGTCGAAACGAATGGCGTTGTTTGTAGAGTGTACCGGTTATTGCTGACCTCATACAACCACATTCCTGCTTACACGCCATCTTTTAAGGCAGTAATATGCCGACTAACAGGTATTGTAACATCATTACAACCTGCTCGTTTTATTGCCTAACTCAAGCCTACAAAAGCTAGGTTAGCATGATAATCATCATGACCGGCATTTCCATCCGTCATTGTGAATTTGGGTCTTCTTCACCAGAAACCATAAGTGGGTAAATAGAATAACAAAGACAAAAACTTTTGGATGGCGAATAGCACAGGGATTTATAATGGCATTTATGCTGAATAAAGCTAACAGAAGCGTACAAAGCGAATATTTAACGTTGCCGGTTTGGTAATTTCCAAATAACACTTAGCGTCAATTACGCTTACTTACACATTGATTATTAAGCATAATCCAGCTATCATAAATTTTAGATTCCAGGTAACGCATACCGTAGTCCGCCCTCTTTTTGTGATCCATTTGTTAAATAATTGAGCTATGAAAAAAAGGCATCGCAATTCACAGGCATCGCAACTAAATGAAAAGATTCAGGACGCAATCGCTCTACATCAATCTGGACGATTAGATGAGGCGGCTGCGGAATACAAAAAACTATTAAAGTTCCAGCCTGACAATACAACATTACTGACTTACTTGAGCGCGATTGCTTTACATCAGGGAAATCTTGATGAGACCGTGAGAATCATAGTCAAGTCTTTACAGATTGACCCTAATCAGTCTAATGCCCAGATCATTCATGGTCTTGCACTACAGGATTTAAAACGATTTAACGATGCGCTTGCCTGTTATGACCGCGCTATTGCACTCAATCCTCATGACTCAATAGCATTCACCAACCGTGGAAATACACTTTTAGATTTAAGCGAATTTGCTAATGCGGTTGCCAGCTATGATCGAGCCATTGCCCTTGATCCTAATCTTGCACAGGCTCACTCAAATCGTGGTCTTGCTCTTCAAGCTTTAAAGAGGCTGGATGAAGCTGTAGAAAGTTATGATCGCGCCATTGCTCTCAATCCACAGCTTGCACATGCGCACTTCAATCGTGGAAATGCACTCCAAGAATTAAACCGGATGGACAATGCCCTTGCTAGTTATGACCGCGCCATCGCCATCGCGCCTAACTATGCCGAGGCATACAGTAGCCGTGGCATAGCCCTTCAAAAGTTAAAACGCTTGGATGATGCTGTCGTTAGTCATAATCACGCCATCACTCTCAATCCCAACGACCCAAAAGCACATTCCAATAGAGGAGTTACCCTCCAATATTTAAGACGTTTAGAGGATGCGCTTGACAGTTATGACCTAGCCATTGCCCTGGATCCGAATTATGCAGAGGCATACTCCAATCGAGGTAATATTCTTATTGACTTAAAACGCTTGGATGAGGCGCTGGTTAGTTTTGATCGTGCTATAGCCCTCAATCCTAAAGACGTGGAAATATACTGTAATCGTGCTAATGCTCTTAAAATTCTACACCGCTTTGATGATGCTATTGCCAGTTACGACCTTGCTATTGCTCTCAATCCAGACAGTGCGGAGGCTAACTGGAATAAAGCCTTATTGAAACTTCTTGTGGGTGAATATACTGAAGGATGGGCATTATATGAGTGGGGGTGGAAATGCTCTCAAAGAACATCAGCTAAAATATTCAATCGACCCTTGTGGTTGGGCGGACAATCGCTTTCAGATAAAACATTATTGATTCATCCTGAACAGGGATTGGGTGATTACATTCAATGCATACGCTATGCGCCTCTGGCTGAACAATTAGCCGCAAAGGTGATTCTTGAAGTTCCTGCACCGCTAATGAGCGTTGCCTCAACGCTGAAAGGTCAATTCACTTTGATTGAAATAGGACAACCGTTACCGGACTTTGATTACCACTGCCCTGTAATGAGTTTGCCGCTGGCATTCAATACGACTGTAAAAACTATAAATGCGCAAGTTCCATACTTATATGCGAATGAAGAAAAAAAGCAAGTTTGGCGCGAAAAACTCGGCCATAAATCAAAATATAGAGTTGGATTGGTATGGCAAGGGGGATTCAGAGAAAATAAACCCGAGACTTGGGGGATGAATGAAAGGAGAAACATTAAGTTAACTATGTTCTCGACTTTTAGTGATTTGGATTTGGATTTTTATAGCCTTCAAAAAGGACAGCCAGCCGAATCAGAGCTTCAAGAACTCCAAGCTGCGCATTGGAACGGCCCGAAGTTCCTGGATTTCACCTCGCAATTGCATGATTTCTCCGACACTGCAGCGTTAATTGAAAATCTGGATTTGGTTATATCTGTCGATACTTCTACAGCTCACCTTGCGGCGGCTATGGGTAAAGAAGTCTGGATTCTTAACCGGCTTGATACTTGCTGGCGATGGTTATTGGATAGAAACGACAGCCCATGGTATCCAACTGTTACTTTGTTTAGGCAAGCCGAACTCGGAAACTGGGACAGTGTGATACAAGAAGTTAAATACAAACTGATTGAAAAATTTAGAACCAGTTAGAAGCCAACCTTTCCGGCCACAATAGTTAAAGGGACAGGCTAATAACTGATCAGGTTTGGAAGGCGTTTTTAATCCAGTTTATTTGATTGTCGGCAGAGATGGCCACCACATCAAAACGAATGGCGAGATGGCTGCATTTGTTTATCAGGACGTAGTGTTGGGTTGCAGAGATGATGCGATGTTGTTTTTGTTTGGTAATACTGGCTAATGCCCCACCAAATTTTTCTGATTTACGGAATCTGACTTCAACTATCACCAAGCCATCGCCTTCTTTCATCACCAAATCCAGTTCGCCGGTTTTACAGCGGTAATTGCTGCAAACCAGCTTTAAACCTTGCAATTGCAAGTGCTTTAAGGCCAGTTGTTCTGCGGTTTCGCCTTTTTGCAAATGCTCAGCTTTAAGTTTTCCAAACAGCATTTACTTTACTCCAAATTGCCCGAAGCCACTGGTATGCCACCTTTAAACTGGGCGCAAACCAGTTTGCGAGTTATACGGTTCTCGCCATTTAGCGATAAAAGCCCGGTGGCGCCGCGATAAGGTGTGTCGGCAAGCTGATTTAGGCGGGTGATTAAATTATAGGCATCAATTCCCAGCGCCGGCAACCTGACCAGACTTTCTCCCAAATTCTGCCACATGGCCGGTTGGGCGGACGAACAACTCGCCCCTGCAATTCTCGTCTTTGTTACTCCCATATAACCCTCCAGTTTTAACCTTCCAAATATTTTTGGCCGGTTCATTAAATTACAAAAAGACCTTTTCTATAGGCGTCTGAGAATCATTTCCATTATTCATAGCTATAGGTTCATCTATTAAAGAACTGAGATATGCCATTTGATCTTGCCCATTTATTTTCACTGCCGGAGTGCTCAAGAATAACTGCCCCGTTGAACCAAACAGAAAGATCATTGTGACAACTGTGGCCAAGGCAAAAGCCGGTCTGGGAATATGAACAGCCGACCTAATCCTTTCCCAAAAATTAGGTTGCAGGCTTACTTCTAATTGCTGCTGTTGCTCTTCTTCAATGGTCTGCTTGATCCGTGACCAAAGGAGTTTCTCTGGAACATCTTTAGAGGCATTAACAAAGGGGTTAACCGCTGTTTGCTTAATAATACTTAAATAACCTGCACAGGCAGGACACTGGGTCAGATGTTGGTCAATAAAACTTCTTTGTTTATCCCCCATCTGGCCGTCAATATAATCAGTTATAATAAATTCTTGTATTCTTTTACAATTCATTGTGATCACCTGCCCTTGGCCTGCTTTACGGCCCCTTCATATAGTTAG
>CAVUMJ010000175.1:0-16064 GCA_963741375.1 uncultured Pseudomonadota bacterium | reverse complement strand
ACTATTCTCTGCGAATTACGTTCTGTTAATCACCGTTATTGTGATCTCAACATCAGAATACCTGAACGGCTTCGCTTTGCAGAAAATGATATACGCAAACAGCTTAGTGAAAAACTCAAACGCGGCAAAATTGAATGTACTTTAAGCTATAAAAAACAGCTTAATGTTCAAAACTTTTCGGTCGATTTCCAATTAGTCGAAAAACTTTTAATCACCACTTCCAAAATAGAAACTTTAATGGCAAACCCCCAGCCATTTTCAGCATTGGATATTTTAGCCTTTCCCGGAGTTCAGCATGAAATCGAAGCCGATAAAGACACATTACGTGAATCCATTGTTCTCTTGGTAAAAAACACCCTGGATAAAATGCTGGAAAATCGATCCAGAGAAGGAGCGCAATTGGTTTTGTTACTGACAGAACGCTGTCAAAAAATCATGCAACTGGTTGAAGCTGCCCATAAACGCATGCCTGAGGTATTGACTAATTTACGCAACAAACTTATTTCCCGTGTAGCAGAGTTAATAACTGATACTAATTCCGAACGCTTGGAATTAGAACTGGCGCTAATTGCGCAAAAACTGGATGTTGATGAAGAATTAGACAGATTGGAAACCCATGTCAAAGAAGTAATACATACTTTAAAACAAGCCGAACCGACTGGTCGTCGCCTGGATTTTCTGATGCAGGAAATGAATCGTGAAGCCAATACCTTGGGTTCCAAGTCTGCGGACAAGGAAATGACTCAGATTTCCATTGATCTGAAGGTATTAATAGAACAGATGCGTGAACAGATACAGAATATTGAATGATGTTTCAGGCTGTCTCAGTCTATCCCACCATCCCAAACAAGGCCTCGTATATCGTGGCTTTTTGTGTCTGACTGTTTCGTTTTGTCTCAGACGAGCGCATAATATTTGTGCACCAAGACGGGCACCAAAAGAAAGATTTTTCCGTTTTTACTGGTGCCTACCTTTGGAGGCCGACATGAGTGAACTTACAGATATTCAAATTAAAGCCTGGATTAAAAACGGCGAACGCTTTGAACAGCGTGGAGATGGCGGCGGCTTATTTCTAAGTTATCGCGCCGATTTTGCAATACCAATTTGGCGCTTTCGTTATCGTTTGGCCGGCATGCGTAAAGTTATGACCTTGGGTAACTATTCTGACTTATCGCTTGTAGAAGCCCGCAGACTTACCAAGGAATTACGCGCCCGTGTTGCGCTTGGTTACGACGTGGCCGCCGAAAAGCAGGAGCTCAAAGCCGAAGCTCTGGAAAAGATAAAGGCCAAGAAAAACGCCTATACCGTTGGCCAACTCGCAGACGAATACTTTGCTAAAAACATACTTGGCCGTTGGAAGCATCCCAATATAGTCAGATCGAGAATTGAAAAAGATATAAAGCCCAATATCGGCAAGATACTTGTTGAAGATGTACAGCCGATGGATATTTCCAAAATGCTGGAAAGTGTTGTTGAGCGTGGCGCTCCCACCGTTGCCAATGATGTTTTACGTTGGTCTAAACGCATGTTCGATTTTGCAATCAAACGGCACATCATTCAGTTTAACCCGGCTTCAGCCTTCGACCTGTCGGATGCTGGCGGCAAAGAGGAAGCACGAGAACGAGCACTATCACGGGAAGAACTGGTAACCCTGTTCTCGGCGCTATGCGCAAAACCAAAGGCTTTTCATCCATCAACGAACTGACTATCAAGTTATTACTAATGCTGGCGGTCAGAAAAGGTGAACTGGTTACGGCTAAAATTTCAGCTTTCGATCTGGATAACGCCACTTGGAAGCTGACCACTGCTGACACCAAAACAAAGTCAGAAATCATCATTCCTTTACCCAAACAGGCTGTTGAATGTTTACGGGATTTAATCAGGCTGGCTGACGATAGCGAATATCTGTTACCCGCCCGCCAGTATCAAGACAGACGCTTACCCTATATCCACGAAAACACACTGAATGTAGCCATGTCCAAGGTTAAAGCCAATATGCCAGGAATCGAACCTTTCACGATCCATGATTTTAGGCGGACAGCCAGAACACACCTTGCAGCCATAGGCATTGATCCACATATTGCCGAACGCTGCCTTAATCACAAAATTAAAGGAGTTGAAGGCATTTATAATCGGCATGATTACTTTGATGAACGCAAAGCAGCCTTGCAAAAACTGGCTAACTTTCTGGAGGCTTGTGAAACTGGCAAAGCCTGGAACGTAACCCCAATCAGAAAGGCGGTATAAAATGCATTGATATGAAGACTCTAAAACCAAAGGATCAATAATGGCTATCGATTATCATAATATCATTACCCTAGAACCCGGAAAACGGAGCGGAAAGCCTTGCATACGAGGATTAAGGATTACTGTTTATGACGTACTTTCATGGTTAGCCGAAGGTATGAGTCACGAAGAAATCATTGATGACTTTCCGGAACTGAATAACGATGACATTACCGCCTGTCTTCTTTATGCCGCTGATCGAGAAAGGCACTCATTGACTATCAGCGCTTCATGAAATTATTGCTTGATGAAAATCTGTCGCGGCGAATTGTTCCATTCATCCAAGACAGTTATCCCGATTCTACTCAAGTAGCCTTGATCGGATTGGAAAGCGTCAATGATGTAATCATTCGCCAATATGCCATTTCTCATGATTAT
This sequence comes from uncultured Pseudomonadota bacterium, assembly GCA_963741375.1. GTDB lineage: Bacteria > Pseudomonadota > Gammaproteobacteria > Methylococcales > Methylomonadaceae > Methylomonas. Next base: position 13,400 of record CAVUMJ010000175.1, on the reverse strand, counting down.
GTCATTGTGACCTAGGATGCTGACTTTTACGAAATGAATATGGTTTACGGACAACCACCAAAAATAATCTGGCTAAAAATTGGTAATCAGTCCAAGGCTGCGACTATCAAAGCTTTACTGGAGAATCAAAGCCAAATTGAACAAGCGCTGATGATCGATAACAAGGACTGTATCGAGATTTTTTAACGAATTTAACCGGATAGCTCGACGGAGAAACAAGCGGGATTCCTCCCCCGTTTCCGGTTAATCCTATTGGGACGGATTGCACATTGACGAGTTGTTTAACTATGTCCGTAAATTTGTTTAATTGGGTATCAGCAGCCGAACTTTTAGGAATACCAGAAAATGAAATAGGCGAAAATTAACCGAAGTCTTTTAGTACTTATGACTTGGCGCAATTGCAAGAATCTGGTAACCCAGATAAACGAGTGGCTTGGGAAAAGGTAATTAATGCAATGCCGCCCACAGAAATTGAGCGAAGGCCTACAGCTAGGGATCTAGGGCGCAGGCTAAATCTTGTCAGTAAACCTGATGGTTCGATAATAACTGGAACTATGATTGCTGTTGCAATCATGTATACCAATTCTGATCATAATGGCGGCAACATTATTGAGAAAGTCTATGGCGCCAAGGAATTTCAAGCTTTACTTGATTCAATGTCAAAAAAACCAAGCGATCATATTAAGGCTTGGTTTGAAGCAACATTGTCGGAACAGAAAACCATAGCAGATACTGAGGTTAGTGGTTCAGACGAATTTCAAACCGAAGCTATGGCGGCCGACATTAAACCGATTATTAAAGACACTGATAGCTTTGCTCGAAAACAAGTTGAGCGCATATTTAACAAGATAAATAAAGAACAATGGCGCGGCATATTTAGTAGAGAAAAAAATCAAAACGGAATTGGAATTGCAAGGACAGGACCAAAAGGCCACCCGCTTTATGATCTGGAAAAAGTAAGTAATTGGCTTAAAACCTACATTACACCGAGGCGGATATTAAAACGGCTATTCAGGCGTATAAAGAACCTATTCTGGGCGTTCAAGTAGAAAAAAAACAACTGAAAAACAGCAAACCGACAAAAACACAATAAAAGCATTTCACGAAACATTAGCAAAATGCACTAAATAAACTTCGATACGGTGCTGGCGACCCTGGGATAAGTCTACAGGGCCAACAACGCCAGAGGGTAAGGCTTCATCATCCAAGAATGCTGACACTGGCGCGGCGGCGCGCAACGCAGTAACCAGGAGCGCCAGAGCTTACTTGAAAAATCAGCAGGAATCTTTGAAGTTGGTGACCTAATAGAGCTGGAACTTGATTCAGCGGCACTACTTTTAATCAAATTGTAAAACACCCTTGTTATTGTCGATAGTATATTTCCCTAATTGCTTTAGGACGTTCTGTCCAAGCAGCATTGGGGCATTAACATTGCTAGAAATGCTGCACGCAACTTTATTAAATTTCTTATTGCCGATTGCTACGGATTTTAAAAGAAAACGGTAACTTTCAGCTTTAGACCCATCAGCAAATGTAAAAACCTTACCGGGCAACCAATCGCCTTTTTCAATTGTGCCTGTTCGCATAAGCGTCAATGCCACATCTGGTGCAATAGAAACTTCGGCGGCCCCACTATCAAGTATGACACCTATTTTCAGTACATCGTTGATTGATATTGGGATTTCATAAACGCCGCCATTTTGAGTTAACTTAATTTCATTTGGTTGTGTTTGATCTTGGGTGCTAGGCTGAATATTAACCACCGTGGTTTGTGATTGTTCTGCAGTTTGGCTTTTTAGTCTAGCGTCAATTTTAGCGATTCTTTCTGGAGATTCGGTCTAATATCGTGCCCGTAACTATTTGGGCTTGATATAGCGCTAAGACTATAAGAATAGTAAGTTTTAGCGGCTTCGAGATAATTTAGTCCTTCAGCAGCACGGCCCAAGTAGTAATAGGCGTGAATATTGCCAAAACCTAAGTCCATAATCATATTGGCTAATTCAGTCCATCGTTCTTGCTGGCTTAATTTTTCCATGTCCGGTTGACTATTCCCGCTTGTAAAAGCGCATCCCATGGAAACACAAGTTAACTTGATATTTCCTTTACTAAATGCCTCCATTCGGGAAACGCCGGGATTACCGGTTATTACTGTTCCAGAAGTTGAACAGGCCGTTAATACAAAAAATGTTGCTAAAATACCAAGTCGTGTAAATGTAAAAAGTTTCATGAAGATTTCCGAAACAAGGTTAAATGTCGGCAGATAATACAATCTAGCATGAAACCCGGCAAAATAATTTGATGCTCAATGAAATCATAGGATAATCTAAAATCGCATTTGCAAATCTGGTGTCGATCATGAAACCGAAACTAAGCCTGGAAGGAAAGTCGGCTTTTTTGTGTCATAGTGTCAATCGGTTTCAAAGCGCACCGTGTAAGCGCATTAAATATGGGCACCAATGCGGGCACAACCAACAAGAACACATTGACTTATACCAATTTAAAACAATGACTTAAACACTTAATATAGATTCAGATACATTCTGACTGACTCATACTGAACCGCCACCCCAAACAAGGCCACGAAAATCGTGGATTTTTTGTGCATATCTGTTTCAGATTGTCTCGGGAAAGCGCAATATTTAGGCGTACGACTGGCATAATTTACCTAAATGTAATAGTACCAGCAATCATGGCAAAACTATCTGACGTTCAAATTATGGCATGGATACGCTTTGAAGGTAAAAGTGGCGTTGACGGCCTTTATCTGAGTTATCGAGATAGCTTTGCTGTACCCGTAGATTCCGTTACAAAATTAAGGGCGCTTCCCGTACGCAGACCATGGGCAGCTCTATGAGTTTATTAATCGCCGATGCTCCTAAACTAGTCAAGGAATAGAAGTGATTTTTGGACACTACAACGTCACGGCAACTACACCAGCGACTTTAACCACAAATAATATCGTATGAGGTAAGTCTTTTAGGTTCATCGCAAATGGCATTTATTTTTCAAATGCAACCGTATGAAGTTGGAGAGTATCCAGCACTGCCCTTGTTCGAGTCCCTTGTGCAATCTTGTTAATGGTAATGGCTTTGGAAGACTCGTACTTAAAACTCATGAGGCATTGATAGACAGAACTAAGCCAACTGCATGAAGCTTGCCGTTCTGAAGCCGACTGAACCACCTTACCGCGATTCAGTCGGACTTTAGGCTATCCTAATTATTCACCGTGATTTTCATCATTGCGTTATTTACAGTGTCCTAATTATTTGTCGAAATTAAACAGCGTCATCAAATCACCGATAGCTGGACCATTTACTGGTTTGTATGGGTTCTCTTTATGGCTAACTGGATTCGGCAAATTGTCGCGGCTGTGGCTGGAAATGGAAGGCAATTTCCAGTTCTTTTCGATGAATTTCAGCACAGACGCATGATCGTTGTATGTGTGGTCTACGTGGCCTTTTTTTGCGTATGGAGATACAACCAAAAAGGGAATACGAGTGCCGTCGCCGAAGAAGTCAACTGCTTGAACATAACCGGAGTCGTAATATCCGCCACCTTCATCAGTAGTAATGATGATGGCAGTGGTTGACCATAGTACTGGATTGCTTTTAACTTGGGCAATCAGATCTTGGATGAACAATTCATACAGGTCAGCGTTAGAGTCAGCTGGATGGCCAGCAAGCGCTTCAAACGGACGCACATAAGAAACAGCTGGAAGAGTGCCGTTTTTTACATCAGCCAGGAAGGCGCCGTAGTTTTGCAGCTTGGCTTCTTCAGTTGGATTATTCATGATAGTGGAATAACCGGTCAGAGGATCGCAAATGCCGCAATAGGAATGGAAAAGCACTGGCACGCCGTCAACGGACGTAGCATACACGGTTGTGTCGGTTCCGCGGTCAGCACTATAGTATTTCCAGGATACGCCATTGTTGGTTAGAACGTCGGCGATGGTAGGAGCGGTTTGCGGTGGCAAGGTAAATGAACTTGAACCCAAGGTGCGAGCAGAGCTGCTGGTTTGGTTCCAATACAAATTGTAGTTGTTAAGCAAATAGTAGTGGTCAGTTTCGCAGTTGTTTTTATGAACGCCTTGAACTCTCAACTGGCCGTTAACTTCCTCTACGCCTGGTTGGGTAGAGTCTGCGCAATTCACATAAGAACCGCCGCTATAACCATCTTGAGTATAATAGTTGTTGCTTCCGGCAACAGGGTTAGGATTTTCAATTTGGTTAGCATAAGGTACGGCAGCGGAACCGTCCAGTTTGGTTGGATCGGTAAAGAATGCCGCGTAGCCGGTTACCAGTGCTTGGAAGTTTGCGCCAGTGCCGCCCATGATGGCTTGATGGTAGTTATCGCTGATGGCGTATTCGTCAGCCAGGGATTTAAATATCGGTGCATCACCAGTGCTCATGTTGAAGAAACCCATTGAGATGGCGCCTTCTTGTGGATTAAATCCGCCAACTGGATAAGGATTGCCGTTGGAGCCGGTGCCGATGGTTTCTTCAACCCAAACGAATTTATCGTGTTTGCCGCCATCGATTTCTTGCCACATTTGGAAGAAACGATGCACTGGGTCACCGGTGTAAGAGTTATAAGGCACGTAGTCGCTGATCTGATAAGGACCATTCGCCAGATTTGTTGGAAAGCGAGTATCCAATACGCCGCCAGTTTGACCTAACGCATAAGTAGTGTAAGGTTGTGGCAAGCCTGCATCGTAATTGCCATCAGTTTCGGTCACAACGTGATAAGTGTCCGTGTCGACACCTATATTTTGTTTAGCCAGATCAAAGTGCTTACCTGGGGTACCGTCTGCTTTGATAATACCTTTGCTGAGCAAGTTATCGATTTCTTGACCGGCTTTAGGTTGATAAGCGCCAAACAAATTATCGAAACTGTGATTTTCACCAACAACCACGATAACATGCTTGATAGGCGTAGCTGTTTCGCCGGTTACTTGTTCTTGTGCATGTGTAACGGTAGATATCATCGAAACGAATGCCATAGCAGCCACCAAGGGGCGCAGGCGTAGGGTTCTCTTGTAATTCATTTGCGGTTACTCCTGAGTTAAAAAGAAAGCGATTAAGATAAAGAAGCGAATTGGTTCATTGCCGACTGGCGATTGAATTTTATTGATTAATTATTAATTCATTATTACGAATGACAATCAAATCTAGGTTTTCATCACTATGTAGAAGCAAACAATGAAGTTTCATGATTTTTCGTTTTTTTTCCTCTTGATTCACAAATTCAGAATTTGATTCCTTAAAGCCATCACCATAAGCACCTCTTTGGAACACGGAAAGCCTTCAAATATATTACGGACCTTGGCTGCAATAAGGGGTAGGCGCCTATATCAGGTTCCAAATAGGGTAACTAATACTCTCAGGTGGCTAGTCTATCCGGAAGTTTTGGTAGACTGTCTGCATTGAAAAAACATATTCCAAAGGAGCGAAACTGCGAAGTAATTTTTAGATGCTAAAAGTTTTTATGGAAATTCTAAACAAGTCTGAACTATACATGTACATGGTCTTACCAAACTTAATTACTCGACTTTTTTGGTTTCATAGCCTCAATTAATCCCGTTACATACCGTGTTAACGCATTAAAAAGGTGTACCAATGACCGTACAAATAACTGACACACATTGAAACATTCTCACTATAATTAATGAAATTCAATACAGATTCAGATAGAGTGTTTCAGACTGACCGACCACCTTACGCAAAGCCGCTTTTCAAAAACGTGTTAACTTTCCGGAAATCTTGCGAAATTCCGAAAAGCTTAACGTTTACTAATCCAACAATAAATTTAACTTAAGCTCTAGATAAATTACTCAAGTAGGTTAGTTGTGATGATAAAGTTGCTTAACCATGTGTTCGAAAACGTGTTGATGCATCATCTTCGTTATATATGGCGTTACCTCGACCCAGTATACTGTCACGGCCAGTTGCAGCAAAAGCCAATATTTCAGAAGCCAATTTATCAGCAATGTTCAATTCTTTAAGCGTATTTGCCAGGTTTTCCAAGACAACATCATAGTTATCTTCATTTGGCTGTAATCTAAGTAGATGAGAGTGAGCAGGACAGAGCAAAACCAGTTCAGATTCATGCTCGCCACCAACAATATCCCCAGTTACAAACATCTCAAGGAAAGCAAAATCTCTATTATTCACCAAGCTAGGTTTGGCATTTCCCTTTGCGAATGCGGCCGTAAAAAAATCATCCGCTAATTCTGCAATTTGTTTGGGGGAAACGCCATTTTCATTAAGCAGCGCGTTAATGAGTAATTTCAGAGGTTTAGTTTGCTCATCAATTGTTCTAGTGTAGAAATACCGATTAATCCGATAGTCATCCAATATTTTTGGGTAAAAACAATCAATGATATTTGAAATGAGATTTTCATCCGCTAAATTGCCGCGATTAAACTCTAGTTTTTGGTTAGCGATTGCAGTTTCGGTCATTTTTATCTCCCATGGATAATATCCAAGCTAGGCTATAATTGTTTTAATCCGCCTGTTATTTTTTTTGTGCTAATACGAAATCATGCATTAGAAATATTGTGACTTTTTGTAACCTGCTAGACAAAATAAGCAAAACGACAACTTTCATCAATTTTATTTTGGCTAGCTTTATTTCATAGTATTCCTGTAGGTTTTATTTTGTCAATTTTCATTGTGCAATTTGTCTTACAAACAGCGGATATTCTAACGATGCCGCCATCCATAACTAGGATGGTGCCATCCCCATCCAAAGCGCGGATGATATGCCCATCCCCAGCCTGGTCCAGGCGCAACGCCAATTGGACTAACAATTGCTACTCCCGGTGGCGGCGCAATTGGGGCAATATATCCAGGAGCAGCATATCCAGGAGCAACCGGAGCCGCATATGGCGCCGGAGGTGGTGGCGGTGCAACGTAACAGCCCGTCATAAGCATCGGGACTGTCAAACTCATTACAAAAATTGCTGATAACTTTCTATTCATAAATTTCTCCAAGTCTTAAAAGACAAAAACGGTAGGCCATAATCCTGAAAATTTGCAATTTGATCAAGTTACCCAAACACAAGTTGCACAAATTTTAATATTTCACCAAAAAACCTAACACAGCATTTGCCAGGTGTTAAAGTTGAATTCATCCTAAAAAATCTGTAACTGCCGGATCAATTCTGAATCCGTACAAGCAAATATTGGTCAAAATCACAGTTGACAATCTTCATTTTTTTGGTTTTTTTTAAATTTAATTAACTTTAACAATATTTACCAAAGATTTGTTTTTCATAATTTTATTTAAAATTTTACCCAATACTGATTAAAAACAAGGACTAAAGCCCTATTGAGTTTTAATAAAAAGATGGCAAACTTTTAAAAAAATGGAGCTTAAAGGAGGTATTATGAAAATATTAGCAGTGTTGATATTAGCAGGATTTGGTTATGGCTTTGTACGATTTATGCTTGTGCTTATCAAAGAACTGGCGTCGTTTTTCTTCGAAGCGTGGCATGATGTTGAGACCGGGCAATAAGCAAGTCTAATTCAGACAAGATCAAATTTCTCAGAGAGGCAATGCATTAAATTCCCGGCGAACAATTAGCCGGAAACCGGGTAATTGTATGATTGTGGCGATTAAGAACCTCTCCTTACAGCGCCACAATCCAACTTTCATACTGAGCTTTGCTTCTCGCTCCGGGTAAGGCCTACCGGGTAGCTAATTACGTGTCATAAAAAAATAAACACCTTTACATTTCAAAATCATATTTGTTTGAGTCAACTCCTGAACAGAACATTCTTCAAACTTTTCGCGGCCTGGCGAGGTTTGTTTTTTTATGATGCCATTTTCAACACTGTATTTTATAGTGATATCCATTGAACTGGTTCTACCTAAAGTATCTTCACCTATTGTTTGCAGATTACCATTACTTAGGAAATTCCAAGTTACGTTCAAAGATTTCTTTTCTTTTTCCAAGCCAAGCGATTCAGCAGTCACTTTCCATTTTCCAAGAATTTTTGAGTTATCCTCTAACTTAATTTCTGCGTTAACTGAAAAAGCTACAAGTGCTGCAAGGAGTGTCAGGATAGTTGTTATAGTTTTCATATGATCTCCGGATTGAATCCAGCAATTAGAATAAGTAGTTTAAATATATCATAATCAATCTCGCAGACTGTGGATTTCTAAATCAACAGGAGTTAGGCGAGTTTGTGATAGATAGTCATGCCAGCAAAGCCGGTTTTTGTCAAACAGGCACCATAGATGCCCAAGTCCAAAACAACCCCAAGACAAGATAGCAAAAACAAAACGCAAACCGGCTTGGCCCCAGCTGACCGGTCCGCCATCAAAGCGGCAGAGTTTAATTTTCCAGGTACGCAAACCCAAGGTTTGACCGCCATGCGTCCAAAACCAGCCGTAGAACAAAAAACTGACAGTGAGTAGATAAAGAGGGTATAAAAATTGATCCGAGCTAAAAGCATGACCGGAATTAAACGGCAACACCAATGCGGTCGCTAAAAAGAGCACCGCCAGCAACAACAATGCATCGTAGCAGCCTACAGCTATTCTGATGAAAAAACCCGGAGCGGAATGCTGTTCCACAACGGGTTTTTTGTCATTTTGATGATCAGCTTTTTGCAATTATTTTTTAAACAACTCAAGCTTTTGACCCATATACATACTCATCGCGACTAAACTGCCAACCAGAAAAAAAGAAAAAAGAAATGGCGGTTTGATAAACATGACAACAGCAAAGTCTGCAATAAATAAACTGGCTAGCAAAGGTTGCTCTACAAAACCATTTAATATTTTTTTTAACATAATTTCTCCCCAGCATATTTTAGAAAAATGCCCGTAGCCTCTGAAACTACAGTGTCTATATTGTTAACTATACGCCTTTAAGCAATATAATGACAAATTTTACTATATTGATAATGAATGTGGAAGGAAGCGTTAATTGAGCTGATATCAGGCAAAATGATATGATATAGCACAAATATAGAGCGCTCTGTGTTTTACTTTGGTGTAAAAATTACCTGACAGCAACCATTTATAAAGGAATAGTGCTATTTTAAGTTTTTTCAAAAAAATCTTTTCCCCTGCAGGACATTCGGAACCGAAAATGAATACGGTCAGAATCTATCCGCGAGCAGAGCACACTATCTCCCGTTCGCAAATTAGCGAAAACGCTTTGAAGGTGTTATTGCGCTTAAAAAAAGCCGATTTCGAAGCTTATTTGGTAGGAGGATGTGTCAGAGATTTATTACTGGGGCGCGAACCTAAGGACTTTGACGTTGCCACAAATGCCAGCCCCGAACAAGTTAAACAAATTTTCCGAAATTGCAGGATAATCGGCAGGCGGTTTCGCTTGGCTCATGTTTTTTTTGGCCGGGAAATTATTGAAGTTGCGACATTTCGTGGCTCAGAACCTGAAGAATCCGACCAACAAGTCGTCCACGAAGACGGCAGATTATTGCGTGATAATGTTTTTGGCACTCTGGAACAGGATGTTTGGCGCCGCGACTTCACCGTCAACGCCCTTTACTATAACATCAGAGATTTTTCCGTGATTGACTATACTGGAGGCATGCAAGATCACTCAGCCGGCGTTCTAAGATTAATTGGCGATCCTGTAGTCCGCTATCGGGAAGACCCGGTCCGCATGCTCCGAGCAATCCGCTTTTCAGTTAAACTGGGGTTTACAATGCACCCTGATACTGAACGCCCAATTTCAAAGCTTGCTGATCTTCTTAAAAGCATTCCATCCGCACGCCTGTATGATGAAATGCTCAAGTTGTTTTTAGCAGGGTATGGCTTGCAAACTTTCGAGTTACTTAGACATTTTGGTTTATTCGCCATTCTTTTTCCCAGCACTGAAAATTGTCTGAAAACTCAAGATCAAAATTTTCCCAGATTATTTTTAATTAAAGCCCTAGAAAACTCCGACAAACGGTTTGCAGAAGGGAAAAGCCTGACGCCTTATTTTTTATTGGCCGCATTGTTGTGGGAGCCTTTACTAATTGCGGCGCAAAAGCGCATTACTCATGGCGAAAATGAAACCATAGCTTATCAAAACGCAGCTAACGAAATACTTAACAATCAAATCAAAATTACTGCATTGCCGCGCCATATTACTCAAGCCATGCGTGAGGTTTGGTTTTTGCAGAATAAGTTTTCCAGAACTGTTGGCGCTCGACCTTTTCGTTTGTTAGAACAACCTAAATTTCGTGCTGCCTATGATTTTCTGCAACTCCGTGCTGAAACCGGCAGCGCCGAGCCGGCTTTAGTAGACTGGTGGACACGATTTCAAGAAGCGGACGAAGAATTACGCCTTAAAATGACAGCACCCCCAAAAGGTGGCGCAGGCGCCGGCAAACCCAGGCGCAAACCAGGACGATTTCGCCACAATCCAAAACAAGCCAACAAGGAATAAGTTTGGTGAAGCAGCGGATTGAAGCTTTCATTGGCCTGGGAAGCAATCTTGACAACCCGGAACAACACATAAAAAACGCCCGGCAGGCAATTACCGAGCTGTCAGATATACAAATAATAGCATGCTCGCCTCTATATCGCAGCAAACCAATAGGGCCAAGTGATCAGCCGGACTATATCAATGCAGTCATGCGAATTAAAACCTGTTTATCTGCAATGGATTTGTTAACCGAGTTACAAAAAATTGAAAATGCTCACGGCAGAGTCAGAACAATTAGGTGGGGAGCAAGAACATTGGATTTGGATATACTGCTTTATGGAGAACAAACCATCAATGAAGCAAATTTGATCGTGCCTCATATTGAAATACCCAACAGAGCATTTGTGCTTTATCCTCTTGCTGATATTGCCGACCCTGACCTTCAGATTCCCGGGCATGGCCAATTATCTCAACTTCTGACAGCGTGCCCGCTTGCAGGTATAGAAAAAATTGCATCATGAATTATCACTTTGACAACTTTAAAACTCTGACCATCTCAGACCTAAATCTGATGAAACTCAGCAAGGAAAAAATCAGCTGTCTTACGGCATATGACGCCAGTTTCAGCTTTTTACTGGATAAGGTTGGCATTGATGTGATGTTAGTTGGAGATTCACTAGGGATGGTTATTCAAGGCCATAAAACTACGCTCCCGGTCACTATTACCGACATGGTCTACCACACCCGCAATGTCGTGACCGCCAGAAAACGGGCCTTTATTATCTCCGACATGCCTTTTGCCAGCTATGCCACACCTGAACAAGCCTTGCTCAACGCCACTCTATTGATGCAAAAAGGCGGAGCGCAAATGGTAAAGCTGGAGGGAGACAAAAAGGAAATAATTGAATTTTTGGTACAGCAAGGTATTCCTGTTTGCGCCCATTTAGGGCTATTACCTCAATCAATCAATTGTATTGGCGGCTATAAAGTTCAAGGCAAAGACAAGGCTCAGGCTCAAGAAATAATCCTTGCCGCCAAAAGAATGGAAGCTGCCGGAGCCGGATTATTAGTGCTGGAATGTGTTCCTGCTTTGTTAGCTTCTGAAATTTCCAATCTCTTGAACATTCCGGTAATAGGAATTGGCGCCGGCAATGGCTGCGACGGCCAGGTTTTAGTTTTGTACGATCTACTAGGCCTAACACCCGGAGAACAACCACGATTTTCTAAAAACTTTTTGACCGAAGCAAATAACATTGAAAGCGCTATAAGAAACTACCACCAAGCTGTTAAATCCATACAGTTTCCTGATTCACAGCATAGTTATTAAATATGCAAACTACTTCAACCATATCTGCCACCAGACAATGCATACAAGCCTGGCGACAGGCCGGCCAAAGCATTGCATTTGTGCCGACCATGGGCAATCTTCATGCCGGTCACATTAAACTGGTAACGACCGCCAAACAAAATGCCGATAAAGTAGTTGTGAGTATTTTTGTCAACCCTACTCAATTTGGTCCTAACGAAGATTTTGTTAATTATCCAAGAACTGAAACACAAGATCAGTTATCTCTTTTAGAGAATGAGGTAGATCTGCTTTTTTTACCAACTGTTGAAGAAATTTATCCTGAACCCACCAAGACTGTCATTTCAGCTAAAATCTTGTCAACACTATATTGCGGCGCTAGCCGCCCAGGCCACTTTGACGGAGTTACTTTGGTGGTTTGCAAACTATTGAATATCGTACAGCCGGATTTGCTGCTCTTGGGAGAAAAAGACTTCCAGCAGCTAACCATCATCCGTAACATGATTGATGACTTGAATTTTCCAGTGAAAATTCTGAGTGTTCCTACTTTCAGGGAAGATGACGGCTTGGCGATGAGTTCCAGAAACATCTATTTATCACCTGCCCAAAGACAATTGGCCCCATTACTGTATCAATCCTTATGTTTTATAGGCGATGAAATTTTGGCAGGAAATAGGGACTATCAAGCCTTAACTAATCAACAAGTTAAAATTTTGCAAGAGGCCGGATTTTTTGTGGATTATTATGATATTTGTAGAATTGCAGATTTGCTTATTGCAAACAAAAACGATCAAAATCTAGTGATTTTAATTGCGGCTAAATTAGGCGCCACCCGTCTGATCGATAATATTCTTTTACACATTACTGACAATAAAACAACTCTGAATTATAACTAGAAATGCTAAAATTTGATAGCTACTGCAATTTAAGGCATAATCCCTACCCCAATATTTAACGTTGTTTACCATGCATATAAACATACTTAAAGCTAAGTTACATAGGGCGCGCGTCACTCACTCGGAACTGGATTATGAAGGATCGTGCGCTATAGATAGTAAAATTCTGGATTTTTCAGGCATCAGGGAATATGAACAAATCCATATATACAATGTTAACAACGGCCAACGCTTTACTACTTACGCCATTCGCGCCGAAGCAAACTCCGGAGTTTTTTCAATTAACGGCGCCGCTGCTCGTCTGGCTTGTCCTGGAGATTTGATTATTGTCTGTGCATTTGCAAGTTTAGACGAACAGGAAGTCGTCAACTTCAAACCAACTTTAGTGTATTTTGACACTAACAACAAAATTAGCCATTCAAGTAACAATATTCCGATTCAACTCGCTTGATATTGCTACAAATCACCACCGTCTTGGTACGGTGGTTGATTAGCAAACTTTTAAGCTTCTACCACGTCAATTTCATTATTTTTTTCGGTTAAAGTAATGCTTTGTTCTATTACTGACAATACTTTTTGATAACCTAATCTTTTTTTGCTGTTTATAATCAAAGGCGATTTAATTGAACCTTTTATGGTAGGTTTACCATCATGCTGCTCATTATTTTGATGCAGCATAATTAAAATTAAAAGATCTTCGCCGCTTTCTGCTTGTAACAGAGCCTGCTCGGCATCCGTTAAGATAAAATTATAATTTATGTGGAAATGGATAGGTTCAGCAACTGAAAAAAACAATTCCAAATCATC
>CAVUMJ010000174.1:0-15262 GCA_963741375.1 uncultured Pseudomonadota bacterium | reverse complement strand
TTCAACGTCAAGGACAATGAAGCCACCCTGAAACAACTCACCGAGAGTGTGGAGCGGGAAGTAATCGGCCGCAACAATATGGACTTTGTGCTCACTGAGGGACGTAGTGAAATTGTTGCCGAAATCAAGAGCCAGATTCAGCAAACCATGAACGACTACCATGCCGGCATCACCATCGCCAGCGTTAATCTGCAAGACGCCCAGCCGCCGGAGGAAGTGCAAGGCGCTTTTGAAGACGCCATTCGCGCCAGAGAGGACAAGCAGAGGCTAATCAACGAAGCCCAGGCCTATAGTAACGAAATTATCCCAAAAGCCCGTGGCGCCGCCGCCAGATTATTACAGGAAGCCGAAGGTTACCGAAATGAAAAAGTCGCGAAAGCCGTAGGCGAAACCCAGCGCTTTGAGCAACTTCTGGCGGAATATGAGAAAAATCCGGCCATTACCCGTAAACGCCTGTTTCTGGAAGCCAAGGAAAAGCTTTACAGCGGTACAAACAAAATCGTTTTGGAATCGGAACGAAGCGCCCCGCAATTCTATATGCCGATGGCATCCATGCCCAATCAAAAAGCCATGGTCTCAAATCAGCCCGATGAAACCAGTCATAACGGTAACGGCGTAAGCGAAGAAAACAAACCAAAATCCGCCGTCCATAATGAATTACGTCCTAGCAGGAGCAAATCATGAATACTAAAGCCGCCTATTTGATTTTGCCTATATTGTTAACTTTGCTGCTGTTGAGCTATCTATCTTGCTTTTACGTCAATCAGCATGAAAAAGCCATTGTGTTCCGGCTGGGAAAAATGCTTGCAAGCGACTATACGCCAGGACTACATTTTAAGACCCCCATCATCAATAAAGTCCGTACATTTGATGCGCGTGTACAGACCTTGGACACCAAGTCCGAGCGTTTTCTTACCTCCGAAAAGAAAAATGTGATCGTTGATTCGTTCGCCAAGTGGCGAATCGGTGATGTGGGTCTTTTTTATACCACAGTCGGCGGCGACGAATACCAGGCCAATCTTCGCCTTGATCAAATCATGAAGGACGCCATGCGCGGCGAGTTCGGGCTGCGCACCATTAAACAATTGATTTCGGAAGATCGTAGCGAACTTCGTCAAACGCTGCTGGATAAATTATCGCCGGCAGCGGAAAAATTCGGCGTCAAGCTGATCGACATCCGCATCAAACGGATTGATCTGCCTTCGGAAGTCAGCAGTTCCGTATATCAGCGCATGCGGGCGGAGCGCGAGCGGGTTGCCCGGGAGTTTCGTTCGCAAGGCGCGGAAAATGCTGAGCTAATCAGCGCAGAATCCGAAAAGCAGCGCCAGGTTTTGCTGGCAGGCGCTCAGCGTGATTCAGAAATCATTCGTGGTCATGGTGATGCGGAATCGGCAGATATTTATGCGAAAACTTTCAGCAGAAATCCTGAATTTTATGCTTTTTACCGTAGCTTGCAAGCTTATCAGACTGCGTTTGAAAAAACTCAGGACACCCTGGTGCTGAAAGCCAATTCCGAGTTTTTTAAATATTTTAACGATGAAAAATAGCCATCCGCATCTGAACTTGAACTGTTATGGCATAACAAGTGTCGGATTATTAGTGAATTTTGCCTTGGGGTTAATATCATGTTGAAGCACATAATCACTTTTACCATTTTTGTGGTGGTGGGTTCGGTTGTATTTAATATATTCAGTCAATCCACTCAGCATAGCGAAGAAAACTATCTGGTTTCCTATTCCGATTTTATTACCGATATTCGCAATCACGCCATATCGGAAGTGTCGATAGACGGCAATGATATTGAAGGCCGCCGTCAAAGTGGAGAACACTTCAGCACCTATAATCCCAATGATCCGCGTCTGGTTGACGAATTGCTGGAATACGGCGTCAAAATCAAGGTGGAAAAACCACAAGCCACCCCTTTGTTGATGCAGATATTGATATCCTGGGCGCCAATGCTGCTGTTAATTGCGGTCAGCATTTATTTCATGCGCAAACAGCAAATGACCGGCAGCAACGGCGCCGCCGGGTTTGGCAAAAGCCGCGCTAAACTCATGGCCGAAGATCAGGTCAAGGTAAGATTCAGCGATGTCGCAGGCGTAGAGGAAGCCAAACAGGATGTGGCGGAAATGGTGGATTTTTTAAAAGCCCCGCATAAATACGAAGCTCTAGGCGGCAAAATCCCCCGCGGGGTATTGATGGTCGGCCCGCCCGGCACCGGCAAAACCTTACTGGCCAGAGCTATTGCCGGTGAAGCCGGAGTGCCGTTTTTTTCCATCTCCGGCTCGGATTTTGTGGAAATGTTTGTCGGAGTCGGCGCGTCAAGAGTGCGAGACATGTTCGATCAGGCCAAAAAACGCTCACCCTGCATTATTTTCATTGATGAAATCGATGCGGTAGGCCGTCAGCGCGGCGCCAGCGGCATGGGTGGCGGCAATGACGAACGTGAACAGACGCTTAATCAGTTGCTGGTGGAAATGGACGGTTTCAGCGGCAATGAAGGCATCATCGTTATCGCCGCCACCAACCGCGCCGATGTGCTGGATAAAGCCCTGCTAAGGCCGGGACGTTTTGATCGCCAGGTGCAGGTAGGCTTGCCGGATATCAAAGGCCGGGAGCAAATTCTGAAAGTTCACGGCGGCAAAGTGCCGCTGGCCGAGGATGTCAATATCAACGATCTGGCCCGCGGCACGCCTGGTTTCTCTGGGGCGGAACTGGCGAATCTGATCAACGAGGGCGCTTTATTCGCGGCCCGTAACAATCAACGCACCGTCACCATGAGCAATCTGGACAAGGCGCGCGACAAAATGATTATGGGCGCGGAAAAACGCACCATGATCATGACCCGGGAGGATTTGTTGATGACAGCCTATCATGAAGCCGGCCATGCCATCGTCGGCAGAAGCGTTCCTGAACATGACCCTGTTTACAAAGTCAGCATTATGCCGCGCGGCGGCGCACTTGGCATTACCATGTTTTTGCCGGAACGCGATCAATACAGCGCCAACAAAGACAAACTGGAAAGCCAAATTTCCAGTCTGTTTGGCGGCCGGGTGGCCGAGGCATTGATCTACGGCAAAAACAGAGTCACCACAGGCGCTTCCAACGACATCCAACGCGCTACCCAACTGGCGCGCAATATGGTCACCAAATGGGGGCTGTCGGAACGGCTGGGACCTATGGACTATGGCGATAACGAACGCGGTTACATGGGCCCACAAGCCAAACCCATGTCTGAACGCATGGCGCAAATCATCGATGAAGAGATTCGTCAGCTAGTTGATGAGAATTACCAACGCGCCGAAAATATCCTTAAGGAACACATGGATGTCTTGCACAACATGGCCCATGCCTTACTTGACTGGGAAACCATCGATAAATATCAGATTGATGAGCTGATGCAAGGCAAGATACTGGCTCCGCCTGAGCCGGAAGCAGCCGAACCGCTTGAAGAAGCCTGCCCGCCTCCGCAAAATGCCGGTGAAACCGAAGAAAACGGTGAATTCGGCAGCTTGGCGGCAACTTAAGCCGTCTAATAATAACAAACCAACCGGCCATTTTCGATTCCCTCCTCTATACCCTTCAAACTCTACACTCTTGAAGGGTTATTTTTTTATAGGTGGCGCCATGTATAACAATCTGATTCAGGACAAAAGCCTACATGTTTTAAAACACATTTGCACCTTTAATTTTAGAGCGGCAATCTACGCCTTATTGATAATCAGCGTCTTGTCATTACTTGGTTATCCACTGTTTTTTGAGGATCAAAGCGATTTATATGCGCCAATGAGCAGGCATTTACGCTCTATATTGATTTTTTTAAATATGACGGAACTGGCCGTTTACAGTTTTTGCCGGCTCAAGGAAGATTATCTGCCCATGCTGATTTTAGGCGGCCTGTTGCTGATTTTGGTGATGTTCTTTGAAATTTACGGCTATCTCAACCAATTTCCGATTGAGGAAAACTATCGCTGGTTCTTTTTATACCTGGGTTTATCGCATATTGGTTATGGGCGCTTTGGCTCATTTAATCCAGACGATTGAAAAATACCGATCAGAGATGAATGGTACTTACTTAAGGAAGTAATATCAATATTAACAATAACTAAATAAATTGTTTTCTGCCTGAGTAGGATGTGCTGAATGCAGTGAAGCGCATCAATCGCGAACGATGCGCCTCCTTGCGTCGGCACATCCTACAAACTCATGTTATTGGATTATAAAGATATTTTGCTTAAGTAAGCGCCATTCCGATCAGAGATTATTTGTTAGCAAAACGCCATTGCCGGGCTTTGGCGTAAAAATCATCTACATCCAGAATAATCTCGCAGTTTTTGGGGATTTTTTGCTGTTCCGGCCAGAAATAGCTGGCTCCGCCACCGCCCAGCCAAAGGTCAAACCGCTCGGTTTGCGCAGCTTGCACCAAACCGTTTACCGCGGCAACCGTCTGCGCATCCGGGGGAGTCGTCACCACACCGATTACAATCATTTCAACATTGAGTTTACGGGCTGCGGCAATTAAATCGGCCACCGGCACCTGACTGCCCAGATAATAACAATTGTATTTTTGTTCAGCCGCCAGCAAGCAACTCATCAGGATACCAAACTCATGGGCTTCGCCGCTGGGCGTTGCAAATAACATGCTGGGATGATTTTCAGAAAAACTGTGTAAATTATTGACCATGCCCAGCAAAATCCGGTTAACGCAGGCGGAAAACATATGTTCTTGCGCCACGTTTAATGCTTGCTCATGCCACAATTGCCCGACTTGCCGCAAAACCGGAATCAGAACCTCCCGCAGATAATTCAGCGGTTCATTGGCCATTAAGGCCCGCTTCAACAACTGTTCGCATTGGTCGATGCGATAGTCCGACAACGCTTCAACTATCTTATCGGCGAACTCGGTTTGCCGGCCGGTCTGCTCATCCGCAGAACTGGCAAGCTTCTGCAATTGTTCAGGCTTTAATCCCGCCAATTTACTGATGGCATGGCCATGCCGGGTTAAGTTGGCCAGCAGCTTTAATTTATTCAGATCCTGCTGCGAGTAAAAACGTCTGCCGCTAGCGTTGCGGCGCGGCTCTATTACCCGGTAGCGGCGCTCCCAAGCCCTTAATGTTTCCGCCCCTAAGCCTGTCAGGGCGGCAGTCGCTTTAATAGAATACATTGTTTATGTCCTGTATATGAAAAAGCTTGACAATGATTGTACATTAAGTTACTTTTTAACCAAAACGATTTGTCATTCGAGGTAAGCTTTTATGACATGGCAAGACTTTTATACTACAAACCTATCTCCGGTTTATCAAGCAAAGCTGCAGACGAAAATCGGTGATGCCTGCGCAACCAGTCCTGGTCCGCCAAATGCGATCAGCTCTGCTACCAAAGACCCTCCTGCGTCCAGCCTAAGCGCAACCCAAAATTTATTTTTACAGTTAGAGCAAACCAAACAAGCGTTATTGGCAATATTGCCGGACTTACCCTTTGGATTTCAATTACTCAATAAAGCCCTGTCACAGCCGTTTCACGAAGGCGCGGAGTTTTCAGGTTTGGGGCATACTCAGCCAATTAACCCTGAATTAGCACAAAATAATCACTTTGCCCAAGCTTTGCCGGTTTTTGAGCAATCCTCAGCTCGGTGCAAGCATTATAGCGAATATAGTCCGGAGCCGGGCCATCCTGTGCAAATTCACTTTTATCCACCATCATTAATCTGGATGGTCATATCCCGGAGATGCCAGCCAAATGCCGGCAAATTGATCGTAACCAGAGCGCGAGTACGGCAAATACGGAATCAAGCTTTCCAAACTATGCAACTGCAATTCGGGCAAGATTTATCGCCATTTCTTGAAGCAAATGAACTTTGACCAACTACTCAGACTAATCATAAAAGTCAGGTTAAAACTCAATAACAGAAGGAGAGAATATGTCTTTAAAAATACCAAACCCCGCTAAACCCTTAGCGCTTAGGAAGGACAAACGCTGATTTAAAATTTGACCATTCCATTTTGATTTCCTCCTCTGTACCCTTCAAACTTAACACTGTTGAAGGGTATTTTTTTATAAGCGCTGTAATTTATAACAATCCTATTCGATTAATTCACGATTGAAAAAACCGCATTTCCCCATCCGGAGACTAAATTCCAGGCTAAGTTTATCTCATAAATTTGTCACAATGCTGTATTTTGACTACCCAATATTTAATGTTAGCATCGCCAAGCAAACATGTTAGACCGCAGTTAAGAGGGAAAGCCTAAACGTTAACGCTTAGGCAAAATCATAGGGTTCGTGATGCGGATAGCCGGATGACCTCTTAAGTTTGAAAATTACTAATCACCCAAACTTATCAAGGATCTATAGTCATGACTGCTCCAACTATCAAACTTCTAAAAGACACCGGCATTTCCAGCTCCGATAACATTACCAGCAATTACCAGCTTAATATCAACGGTTCTATCAGTAATTATTTATTTCTGATTAGCAGTAACGGCAATGCCCTGACAAGCTGGTTGACTTATTCTCAGTATACCGCCTGGATGAATACTAATGAAAGCTCAGTGGAAAATGCCGTGTTCCAAGTCCAGGCGACTCTTGCCGGCAATATCGGCGTCAGCGGCAATGTCATCAATAGCACCCTGGTTGGAAGTTTGAGTTTTACTTTAGATGAAACCGGCGCCCAGGAAGTCGTCAATTCCGTTCATTTATCCAGCGATACCGGTGTATCCGCTACCGACTTTATTACCAATGTTGCGGCTCAAACTTTAACGGGTACTTTAAGCAATAATTTGGCAGCCGGCGACATGGTGATGGTGTCTGTAAACAACGGCGAAACCTGGAAGCAAGCCACCGCCACAACCGGGCAAAATAGCTGGTCGCTGGTTACCACATTGACGTCCGGCAGCAATGAAATTCTGGCTTATGTTAAAGATGTAGCCGGAGTTGTGCAAACCACCGACTTTAGCCAAAGCTATACGCTGGACACTAAAGCCCCAACCGTCACAGACAGCGAATCAATTTACGGATTGAAAAATACCAACTCCGATATCATCACCGTCACCGCCGGCGCCACAACTTCCGCAGACCCTATTGCCAGCGTCGCCATTTATAACGGCAGCTCTCTGGCAGGATACGCCACAGCCAACGGCAACGGCATCTGGACATATAACGCCGCCAATTTGGCCGATGGCAGCGTGAACAATTTCTACGCTGTGGTGACGGATACCGCCGGTAACAGCAAAACCACAGCGGCGCTAAAAACATTCAGCGTCGCCAATCAAGCGCCAACCGTAGCGATCACCGAATCGCAGTCCGGCTTGAACAACAGCACTAAAGACACACTCACCATTAGCGCTACAGCAGATGTGGCTGCCGCAACCGGTAACGCCATTGCCAGCATTGCCATTTATAATGGCTCGACATTGCTGGACACACTGAAACCCAATGGCAACGGCAGTTGGACTTTTACACCCGCTAAACTGGCCGATGGTCAGCAAGATTTTTATGCAGTGGTCACCGACAAAGCCGGCAATACCGCCACCACTACGACGCTTACCGACACTGTCGCCAGTAAAGCCCCTACGGTTTCCACCACGCAATCCGAATCAGGCCTGACAAACCAAAATACTGATGTGATTACCGTTAACGCCACTGCCGATGCGGTGACCGGCAACGCCATTCAATCCGTTACGATTTATGATAAAGACAATACCGGCTTTGAAGGTCAGGCGACATTGCAGGCCAATGGCAGCTGGTCATACACTGCAACCGATTTAACTGACGGCAACCATCAATTCTATGCCGTCGCCAAAGATAGCGCCGGTAACAGCACCACCGGAGCAGCGCTTGCGGTAGTCAGGGTTGATTCACAACCGCCAGTTGTATCCATCACCGAATCCAAAACCGGTCTGACCAACGCCACTAAAGACTTGCTGGACATTACCGCAACAGCCGACACCACAGCAACCGGCAACAAAATCGCCACTGTCGCCGTATACGATGGCTCAACCCTGCTGGGTGACGCCAAACTAGTCGGCACTAACCTGTGGAGTTTTACCGATAGCAGCTTGACTGACGGTGTTCATAATTTTAGTGCGGTAGTCAGCGATACCGCCGGAAACGTCAGCACCACTCAAACTGTGACGCTTACCGAGGCAAGCCAGGCCCCGGCCGTAACCAGTATACAATCGGAAGCGGGGGTGACAAACAACACCACTGATCTAATTACGATAAACGCCGTAGCCGACAATGTGCCCGGCAACGCCATTCAATCTGTAGTGATATACGACAAAAGCAATAGCAGTTTTAGCGGTCAGGCCAGCCTGCAGTCTGATGGCGGCTGGACTTACTCGGCAGGTAACCTGACTGACGGCATTCATGAGTTCTATGCAGTAGTGACCGACAATGCCGGAAATCAAACCAAAACATCGGCGCTGGCGCCGGTCGATATCGCCACTAGCGCCCCCGTCATCTCGGCAAGCCAGAGTTTACCAGTCATTTCCACCCAAACCACGGACACAATTAAAGTCACCGCTCTTGCTGAATCGATAAGCGGCAATGCCATCAGCACGGTCAAAATCTACCAGGCATTCGATAACGGCGCTCAGAGTTTTGTAGGCAACGCCACCCAGTACCTCCCAAGCGTCTGGAGTTATGTTGATAGCAATCTTAACGCCGGCATATACACATTCACCGCTGTGGTAACCGATAAAGCCGGCAACAGCTCGACTGAAACCTTGCCGACCGTCACGGTGGCGACAGTGTTTCCCACCGTATCGGTAAGCCAATCCGTATCCGGCTTAACCAATCAGTCATCGGAAACTTTGACTATCAACGCCAGCGCCGAAGCCATTCCCGGCAACAGCATCACCAGCGTCGCCATTTATGACAATAACGTGTTTGTTGCCGATGCCGTCAATAATAACAATGGCTCCTGGAGCTATTCAACCGGCAATTTACTGGATGGCAGCTATAACTATAGCGCCGTAGTCACCGATGCCGAGAACCATACCACCAAAGCCGACTTTCAATCTTTGTCAATCGCTACGCAAGCGCCAAGAGACGCAATCAGCCAGTCCGCCTCCTCTCTCACCAATAACACCAGTGATTTAATCAGCGGCACGGCAACCGTGGAAAACGTCGGCGGCAACCAGCTTAAAAGCGTAGAAATCTATCAGGGTTCTCAAGAAATCGGTCAGGCAGCCATTAATGCCGCAACCGGAGCCTGGAGCTACGACGCCACAGGACTATCGGATAGCGCATACAAATTTTCGGCAGTGATTACAGATCAAGTCGGCAACCAATTTGTAGACAACAACCTGAAGGCTTTTACAGTACAAACCGAAACATCCTGGATAGGCTTATCGAACCCGGACACTATTACCACGGATAATAACGGCAATGTTTATATCGCCAACGCCAACTCCAACACAGTTGAAATATTCAATGCATCAGGTATTTTAGAAACCACGTTACCTGCCACGCCATATGATATTGCTACAGACAACAACGGCGACGTATTTGTTGTTAACAACAGCTACGGCGTCGATGAGTTTGACTCTTCCGGTAATTTAATTCAGGTGCTGACCGCCGGCTTAAACAACCCAACTGCGGTTGCCACCGATAGCAACGGTGATATCTACGTTGTCAACGCCAATAATGTCGAAGAGTTCGATCCCTCCGGTAATTTGTTGCAAACCCTGACTACCGGCCTGACTAGCCCGGATGCGATCGCCATTGCCGCAAACGGTAATGTATTTATCCTGGATGCCGGCAACGCTTCAACCGCCCCGGCTTTACTGGAGTACGACTCTTCCGGAAATCTTTTAAACAACATTTCTTTGTCCGGCGGGCCGGGCAATCCGACCGGTCTGGTTATCGACAACTCAGGCAATGCCTTTATCGGCTATGACGGTTACAATCCGGTGGTTCAGGAATTTAACGCAGCCGGAAGCTTGGTCAACACCCTGTATACCCAATCCGGCTCCAATACTCAAAACTTTGCTGCCAGCCCCAATAGCATGGCGACTGACAATAATGGCGATCTTTACGTTGCCAATCAAAGCAACAACACTGTTACTGAGTTTAACGCCGCCGGCGTGATAGTTCGTGCCTTTACTTTTAACCCGGCAGTGCAAAATGATGCGTTAAGTCTGGCTTTTAACAACAGCAACAATAGCTTATATGTAGCTGACTATGCCAACAACACCGTCAGTTCTATTTCAGCAGCCTATACCATAGCCCAAACTTCCGCAGCCATCTCAAATGTCACTACCGATACGCTAAGCGGCTACGCCAATCCGGAAGCCAACACCAGCCTGCCGATCAGCAATGTGGAAATCTACAACGGAGGCACGGACTTAGGCGCAGCTACCTTGGACAGCGCTACAGGAGAATGGTATTTTGCCGCCGCCAATCTAGCCAACGGCAGTTACCAATTCTCCGCAGTGATCACCGATCAGGCTGGCAATCAATATGTCGACAACAGTTTATCAGCCATTTCCGTCGCCACCCAGGCCCCGCAGGACAGCATAGGGCAAACCGCTGTCGCCCAATCCGCAATTAGCACGGATTACCTCACCGGTACGGCAATTGCGGGCAATCTGCCGGGCAACAACATCAGCAATGTGGAAATATTTGACGGTTCAATCGATCTTGGCCGCGCCATCCTGACTCAAACCGGCAACCCAAATGTGGTTGACTGGAGTTATACCGCCCAAAATCTGGCGGCTGGCGTTCACGATTTATCTGCCGTGATCACCGACGCTGTCGGTAATCAATACACGGACAATAATTTGGCGGCATTCTCTATCGTTAGCGACACGCCGGTTATGAGTTTTACAACCGGTTTGAATCAGCCGCAAAATATTGTTTTGGATAATTTCGGCGATATTTATGTCGCCAATTCCGGTAACAATACCATTGAAGAGTTCGATTCCTCAGGAAACCTGCTGCAAACCATATCTAACGGCGTCAATCAGCCTGGCGCCATGGTCACCGACAGTAACGGCGATATTTATGTAGTCAATTCCGGCAACAATACAGTAGAAGAATTCGACCCATCCGGTAATCTGCTGCAAACCATCGCCACCGGTCAAACTCCGGTCAGTTTGGCGATTACCAGCAACGGCGATATCTTTGTGGCCAATCAATCCGGCAATGCCGGCAGCATCCAGGAATTTGATCCCGCCGGTAATTTGCTGAACACTATCTCTACCGGATTGCAGTCCTTATCCGCCATGGTTGCCGACAATAACGGCGATGTTTATGTTGCCGATGCCGGCAATGTCATGGAATTCAACGCGTCAGGCAGTTTAATCAATACGATTGCCGTAGCCGATCAAACTTCCTTGCTCTACAGCAATGGTGATTTATACGCCATAGGGGCAAATAGTGTCGAAGAAATCAATTCCGCAGGCGATGTAGTCAATACCTTTGCTGTCGCCGGAACCACGGAACTGGCGGCAGATCAAAACGGCAACGTGTATGTGCTGAATGCATCGAATAATATATCGGAGTTCAATGCTGCAGGCGCCTTGATACAAACCATTCAAAATCAAGACTACTCTCCCTTTACCGGCATTACCACAGACAGTCAGGGCAATGTTTACGTCACCACCGGTAATAACACAGTTGAAGAATACGCAGCTTTCAACGCCTTAACCGCAACCGCCAATGCCAGCATCGCCGATCCGACTGTAGTCTACAACCCCAATCCCGGCAACCAGATTACCTTTGCTAATGCAACCAGCTTTAACGCCACCGCCATAACTGCTGACAATGTTACCGCTACCGGCGGCAACACCGCCAATCTTGCCGACTGGGTTGCCGGAGCCTTAAACAGCGCCGGCGCCGATATCGCTCAAAATCAAATCGCCTGGTTTAACTTTAGCGGCAGCACCTATCTGGTCGAACAGGCTAACAGCCAAGGTACAGCCTATGGCGCGGGCGATACCCTAGTGCAATTAGTCGGCACTTTGAATGAAAGCTCCGCCAGTTTAACTGCACATACCTTAACTTTGTAAAATCCGCTAGTCGACAGGGCGTAATATTGCCTATTACGCCCCGTGTTAGGTTGCTAGCATTCGGTGCGATAGGCGCAAGCCGTGTTGCGCCGTATGTTGGTCTTCGATCATCCGGCGTATTACGCTTCGCTAATACGCCCTATGCCTCTGATGTATTGAAATCCAAAGCTTAGTTTAAATGCAAAAAACTCGGTTATTTCAAAGCATTTGCTGGGTTTCACTACGTGCTTTTCAAGCCGCCGTCACTCTAACCAGCTTGTGGCTATTTAGCTGGGTTGGTTTATTGATCGATTGCTGATAACGCATTGTTTACCCAGTTCAGGTTTTTTTGGAATTCTACAAAACCTGGAGCGACTTGTACCAGAGTGATGTATAGCTGTTGGGAGAGTTGATAGTAGCGTTTGGCTTCGCTGGAATTAGAGCTTTGTTGATAATAATAGCCAAAGTGTAAATAGGCAATTGCCAAGCTGTTTTTAAACTTCACATTATCGGGGTTATCTCTGGAAAGTTCATGCGCTAATCTGGCATATTCTTCATAAAAACCCAAAGCCTTAGCCAAATCACCAAGTTTGGTATGGATATTGCCCAAGAATTGATAGGCAATAGCCAAGCCGTTTTTAAACCCCATGTTATCAGGGTAAACAGTGGACAGTTCTTGCGCTAATCCGGCAGACTCTTCATAAAAACCCAAAGCCCTAGCCAAATCACCTAGCGCAATATGGGTATTACCCAATTTCGAATATGCAATTGCCAAGCCGTTTTTAAACGCCACGTTATCGAGGGCTGTGAACAGTTCTTCGCTTAACTTTAAATATTGTTCATAAAAACCCAAAGCCTTAACCAAATCACCTAAGTTTCTTTGAGTATTACCGAGTTTTGAATAGGCAATAGCCAAGCCGTTTTTAAACTCCACATTATAGGGGTCGACTGTATACAATTCTTCTCTTAGCTGTCGAGATTCTTCATAAAAACTCAAAGCCATATCCAAATTCCCTAATGCTGTGTTGGTATCGCCCAGTATTGAATAAGCACTTGCCAAGCCGTTTTTAAACGCCACGTTATCGGGGTAAGCTGTGAACAGTTCTTGCTCTAATCTGGCACTTCCTTCATAAAAACTCAAAGCCTTAGCCAAATCACCTAGCGCAGTGTGGGTAATACCCAGATATTGATAGGCAATCGCCAAGCCGTCTTTATCATCAGCGTCCTCCGGATTTTCCGTACATAATTGTTGAAAGATTTGTTGCTCATTTTCAAACCACAACAATGCCTGTTGCAAACTGCCGGTAGTGCTATGATAACGACCCATTCTGTCACAAAGTACTGCCAGATTATTACTTGCCGCCAGCCCTTGCAGTTGTTGCACAACTGGCTCGCCATAACGGCTTAACAATCCGGCTTGCTGATAACTGACCTTAAGCAAATGGCCTGATGCCGGGTTGATATATCCAGTTTATCGAGCAATTGATCAACCAAGCCTTTACAATCTGCAAACAGCCTGTGCTGATTTTTAGTCAAGCAAATCTCCTGCACCACCGGGCTGATTTTAAAGGCGGTGGGCTGGTCTTCTTTGTCCAGCCAGCCTTTTTGGTATAAGTCCAGCAAATGGCTGTCCAACTCAGGACTGTCACTTAGCAAACTTTCCAGAATTTCGTAAGCTATGTATTCGGCAGGCAGAACCGCGAAGGCGGACAGCAAGGCGGTTTCGCCGTCGCTCAGACCGCTTAAATCGTACATGGCGGCGATGATTTGTTCCGGGGTGGCCTTTTGGATGGCCTCGGCGTGGTATATCGTGCTAACCGGATGCTTGTTAAGTGATTTCAACAAGCCCTGGCTTTGCAGGCTACTTAATAAATCCGTCAGGCTGCAGGTAGTTTTCAGGCGGTTGGCGGTGTGCAGGTGTTTGGCGATTAATTCGATCACCAGAGTGTTGTAACCGGCTGCCACCAGGATGTTTTTCAGGAGGATGTGTTCGTCCGCTTGCAGTTTAGGGTAGTGTTTTTGGAATAACTCAATTGCCACAGCTTCCGCCAGGGGTTTAATGGCATAGCTGGCGGTTTGTTCAAATTCGGTAATCCGGCTGGTGAGCAGAATGTGGAAGTTTGGGCAGCGGCGTAACTGGGTGTAATGCTTCTCCAAGTCCGGCAGGTCGTTGGCGTTGTCGATGACCAGCAAACAAGGATTGTTTAAACCGGCCAATGCTTTCAGCAATAAAGGTAAGCGTTGTTCGTTTGTGGATTCAGGCGGGAAGGATAATTTCAGACTGAGAGCTAAAGTCAGCAAGGCTGGGGTGATGCCGGTTTCAGCGTATACCCAGGCCAAATGTTGATAGTGTTGATAATGTTTTTGGTAATAATGAGCAGCCAGCGTGGTTTTGCCGATGCCGCCCTGACCGTTGACCAGCAGCAAAGGTTCGCCGCTTTGTAAGCGCTGGCGGACATTGACCATGTCTTCTTCCCTGCCCAGAAATATTTCAGTGCTGAATGGCAGCGTGCCAAGATGTTTGGGGATGGATTTTGGGGGGTTGTAGTAATTGTATGTGATGTATGCTTGATGAGCCTGAACCGTATGGTCGCCAATACTGGTTTGCTGGTTATTATTGGTGACAATGGCGTCACCTTCCGC
Organism: uncultured Pseudomonadota bacterium; assembly: GCA_963741375.1. Lineage (GTDB taxonomy): Bacteria > Pseudomonadota > Gammaproteobacteria > Methylococcales > Methylomonadaceae > Methylomonas. The sequence goes on along the minus strand of CAVUMJ010000174.1, from coordinate 626 downwards.
ATAAACCGCATTATCGCCTTGGCTGGCGGATTTATCAGTCATCTTGTTTATCGCTGCGATAATGGTTATGGGTAATCGTCACCTGATGGCCTTGCACGGCATGATCGCCATAGCTGGTTTGCTGATTATTATTGGTAATCGTGACATTGCCTTCGGCATATACCGCGTTGCCGCCCTGGTTGATGTTTCTAACCACCCCCGGCTCCTGCGGCAACAATCGCTGGTTTATCTTAAACCCGGCCAGCAGCAACCTATCCAGTTCTTTATTAAACTGCAGCCATAAATTGTCAAAATCCGTATACTCGGCTGGAAAATGCTCCATGGCCCGCAGCTTGTCTTTAAATGCCTGCAGGCTGGCGTCGCCTGCCGTGGTTTGTTTGAAATACACAAAAATAAACGGTTTGCGGGTTTCCTGAAAGCTATCGAAGGCGTTTTCGAACTCCTCGGCGGAATACATGCCCAGCTTGTCCTGCACCAACAGCACAAACAAGTCGCTGTCTTTAACGAATTTGTTGTATTCATCCTGCGAACGGCCCAGGCGGGTGGTCATATCTTCCCAAATGTCCGGATGCAGAAAAAAACCGTGATCGAACCAAGCTTTGTTTTTACGGTTAATCTCGGTTTGA
>CAVUMJ010000173.1:0-3579 GCA_963741375.1 uncultured Pseudomonadota bacterium | reverse complement strand
GTCCGGCCAAGACCAGATTTGGCATACACTTTCCGCCGCTTATTTAGGTCAGGGCGGTAACAATCACGAATACTGGCAAGCCGACATCAGTTTTCAGCATGAAATCAATCATCCTTTACCCGGCAATATCCAATTTGCCGTTCGTTTGCGCTGCCAATCCAAGGAATACTGGGATAATAATCATGGCGGTAATTATATTAGTCCTATCGGTTCCGGTGTTACATTCGGCAATTCGGTTTCATATCAGAATCTAACCCTCAGCAACAAGCTAGAAGACGGGCAGGAAGCCGTAGAAATTAAATTTGCCATACAAGCCGGGATAGCAGAGAAAGTGGTGATTCATTGGACTATCGATAACTGGCGGCATAGCCACCGTACAACTTGCCGGATTCGCAAACAGCTATCACACCCTCATTGTCAAGTTTGGGCGGCACGTATTATCGTCGGCAAAGCATTCAGCCTGCAATACTCCATCTGTCTGGAAAACCGGCAAGGCAAAATCTGGGATAATCACCACGGCAACAATTATATTGTCAGCCATCAACCTTTAAATGTACTCATTCTCAACCTGCATTGTTATCAGGAAGATCATCAAGACAGCAAATTTACCCAAATCGCCAAAGCCATAGACGAACTTAAAGCCGATGTAGTCTGCTTTCAGGAAGTGGCGGAAAACTGGAACCACGGCGAAGGCGACTGGGGAAGCAACTCTGCAAACATCATTAATCAAAGGCTAAGGCAACATTTTAATTTGTACACGGATTGGTCGCATTTAGGTTTTGACCGATACCGGGAAGGTGTGGCAATCTTGAGCCGCTATCCCTTGCACCACACGCATTCTCGTTATGTTTCAGGTAGTTCGGATATTTACAGTATACATTCCAGAAAAGTTGTGATGGCGGCAATTAAAATTCCTTACCTGGGCGAAATTAATTTCTTTTCAACTCACTTGAGCTGGTGGGAAGATGGATTTCAACAACAAATGCAAAATCTACATCAATGGGCGCATAGTTTGGCAACACCAAAAACCGCCGCCACCCTGCTTTGCGGAGATTTCAACATCGAGGTGAATTCGTCGGGGTACCGATTGATAACCGAGCACCACCACTATCAGGATCAATATCTTCAGGCCCACGCCAACAAGGCTTTGCCTGGTATTTTTAGAAAAAACCCACAACTGTACCACCATCATCCCGCAGATCATCATCGGATAGACTACATTTTTATGAATAAAAACGCCCATTTGTCCGCCATTTCCGCTAGCCAGGTGTTTACAGAGAAAGATTATGGTAGAGTCTCCGACCATTGCGGTTATTTAATAACTTTTGTTCCAAAATAGCATTGCCAGAGCAAACTCATGCCAGTAGCTGAACAATACGCAAAACCAATTAACGCCAGACTAGGCGGGCCTTTTTCACGCAACAACGATGCCGGGGAAAGCTTTGAATTACAATGGGGAAAGATAGATTTTGAGCTGAATTACGGCCAATCCGCCAATCTGAAGGTGGTGCTGAAAGTTTATCGCGAGAAAATTTGCGAAACTTATCTGGTCGATACCGACGCCTATGATATTGAATGGAACAAACATAAACGCAGCACCAGAGATTTTTACATCCTGCCTAATTCCAGGCAATTTGGCAAAATCAACTGCATCAAGTTTGCGTTTATCGTGCACATGGGTGAACAGTCCATTGCTTCGCACCATGAATACGTATTTATGGATTGGCATCAATTACTGGATCGCCAGCCTAAGCAGAGCAAGATTTCAGCAGAGTACGCCACCTTTAACCGCTACCGTACTTATGAATTAGACGCCAACACCCTGCAAGCTGACGTCAACTGGTACAACCAGCATTTTAACGCCTTGAATCTAACCCCTAAATTCACCAAGGGCCAGCAATTTCACCCTTATCACCCTAAACGCTTTATCCATGACTATATTGATCGGGTCATTCAATCCAAAGCTGAAAACCCGCAACGATTTTGCACCATAAAAGTCAGCGTGGATTGCATTGATGATCACGATTTTATCAATCATTTGATACATGCCCATCATCAAGGTGTCTGTGTACAGTGTGTCGTGGACTGGCGAAAAATGACGCTGACCAATAGTCCAGCCTATGCCAAACTGAAACTTTCCGGCATCGAATTACTCGGCATCTTTTGTACCCCTAAACATTATTTAATAGAAGTGGAACCGGACATGCATACCAAATTCATCATTTTCAACGATGAAGCTTGCATATTAGGTTCCTTTAATATCACTTTCGACCGATGGTGGGCAAACTGGGAATCCGGCATGACTTTCTTTTCCAAAGGCGTCTGCCGGTTACTGGACAATGTTTTTCAAAGTCAACGCGGCGGCGTCATCCAGAGATACTTCATCAATCCGCTCAGTCACTTCAATTTGTTATATACCTTTGGCAGACAAGTTATGGCCAATGGCAAACTTTACCGCCCCCACAACGCCATTCTGGCCGAAATATATCGAGCCAAGCACTCCATCAAAATCTGTTTATTTTTAATTGGCGAACTCTTGGGCGATCACCACGATAGCGTCATAGATGCGCTGATTGACGCCCGCCATCGCGGCGTAAATGTGGAAATTCTGTTTAACGGCCACTTAAGCAGACAAGGAAAAATTGGCGTGGAGCGCTCCATGCACGATGAATTGCAACGGCCGCTACTGCCGGCCGTACATAGGCTAAAATCCGCCGGCATCGCGGTAGGGCTGGTATATGGGCAGGATGATCTACCTGTGCCCTACTCACCTATCCATTCCAAATATTGTGTAATAGATGATTACATCGTCTTGGAAGGCAGTTTTAACTGGTATAACACCTCGGTTTTTTCTCACGATTTACTGGTGATTGCCGCCAACCATGAAGTTGCCAAAGCTTATCTTTACGAATTTGCCCAGATTAAGCGGCTATTCAGGATTTTTTGACAAGCCAAGCGTTAGACTTTGCAACCATTTGCATTGATTTTGCGCGAACACAAAAAACATGTCCAACCTTCCAAATTATCAATTCAACACATCAACGATGTCGAACATGTGATAAAACTCACAAGAAAAAAGTAGATGGATTACAGATTCAGGAAAAATTTCAAATTAGAATCGGAACCGGTTTCTTCATTAAGCGTTGAAGCCGGAATTAATTGATTTAGAAAAAACCAGAATGCCGTGAGTTCAAACTTATCAAATCTAATTGAGGTTAGCCGTATGAATGAAGAAATCAGACAAAGGTTAGAAAACCTAGAAGAACATAAAGGCTCTAAACTTGTATCTCCCAATAAGGATAAACAAAAAAAACAAAAAGTCGTGTCCAATACTTTGCTGGAAAAACTCCACCAGAACAAACTGGATCGGATGGCAGAGAAGACTGGGAAAGCTGATAAATACTTCAATGATGCCGTTGAGACTCAATTACATCATATAGCGGACACCGTTAGGGAATTACTGTAGAAGAATTACCACGATAATGAAGATCATATTGAACAAGTAGTTTCTGCGAAAGATCTGTTTAACTATTTACTAGAATCAGATTGTGGATTATGGATGGCTGACCTTTATGAGAT
>CAVUMJ010000172.1:0-6945 GCA_963741375.1 uncultured Pseudomonadota bacterium | reverse complement strand
GCCTTCGCGTAGAGACTTAGCGAACGCCATACGCGCCCTCAGCATGGACGCCGTACAAAAAGCCAATTCAGGACATCCCGGAGCGCCGATGGGGATGGCTGATATAGCAGAAGTGTTATGGAACGATTTTTTGAATCACAATCCATCGAATCCAAGCTGGCCGAATCGTGACCGTTTTATTTTATCAAACGGCCATGGCTCGATGTTGTTGTACTCGTTGTTGCATCTGTCGGGTTACGATCTGCCGATAGATGAGTTGAAAAACTTTCGCCAATTGCACAGCCGGACCCCCGGACATCCTGAATACGGTTATGCGCCTGGTGTGGAAACCACTACGGGTCCTTTGGGACAAGGTATTACCAATGCGGTAGGATTTGCCCTGGCTGAGCGGACCTTGGCGGGCCAATTCAACCGTCCCGGACATGACATAGTGGATCATTACACTTATGTGTTTCTGGGAGACGGCTGTTTGATGGAAGGTATTTCGCATGAGGCATGCTCCTTGGCGGGATCGATGCAACTGGGCAAACTGATTGCGATTTATGATGACAACAACATCTCGATAGATGGAGAAGTGCGTGGTCATGGTAATGTCACCGGCTGGTTTTTGGATAATACCCCTAAACGTTTTGAAGCTTATGGCTGGCATGTGATCCCGAAAGTGGACGGTCATGATGCCGAAGCGGTGAGAAAAGCCATAGAAGCAGCGCGTCAGGTTACCGACAAGCCGAGTATTATCTGCTGCCAAACCATTATAGGTTGGGGCTCGCCGAATAAGGAAGGTAAAGAAGAATGTCATGGAGCGGCCTTGGGAGAAGCGGAAATTGCGGCGACGCGTGAGCGCATAGGTTGGCCGCATGCGGCGTTTGAGATACCGGCGGAGATTAAGGCGGGCTGGGACGCCAACAGCAAAGGTGCGCGATTGGAATCGGCCTGGAATGACAAGCTTGAGCAATACCGTGCAGCGCATCCTGACTTGGCGGCGGAATTTGAAAGACGCATCAAGGGTCAATTACCGGCGGATTGGCAAGCTAAAGCCAGTGCTTTTATAGCGGCGGTGGATGCGAAAGCGGAAACCATAGCCAGCCGGAAAGCTTCGCAAAACACGTTGAACGGTTTTGGGCCGTTGTTGCCTGAGTTATTGGGCGGATCAGCGGATTTGGCCGGCTCTAACCTGACATTATGGTCAGGCTGTAAAGACGTGAATGCGACAGGTCATGATGGCAATTATGTTTATTACGGCGTGCGAGAGTTCGGCATGTCGGCGATCATGAATGGTATTACCCTGCATGGTGGTTTTAAACCTTACGGAGCCACTTTCCTGATGTTCTCGGAATATGCCCGTAACGCCTTGCGCATGGCGGCATTGATGAAAGCCGGCACTATTTTTGTATATACCCATGACTCGATAGGATTGGGAGAAGACGGGCCGACCCATCAACCGGTAGAGCAAACCGCGACTTTGCGTCTGATCCCGAATATGCAGGTCTGGCGTCCTTGTGATGCGGTTGAGTCAGCGGTGAGCTGGAAGGCGGCGATCGAACGTCAGGATGGGCCGAGCACTTTGATCTTCTCGCGTCAAAACTTGCCGCATAACCCACGAACGGCGGGGCAAATAGAGTCGATCAGCAAAGGTGGTTATATCTTGAAAGATAGCGACGGCACACCGGAAGCCATTATTATAGCGACGGGCTCAGAAGTCGAGTTAGCGGTAAAAGCGGCGGAAGTTTTGAGTGGCAAAGGCCGCAAAATTCGAGTGGTATCGCTGCCATCGACCAACGTATTCGAAGCACAGGATGCAGCTTACCGGGACAGCGTGTTGCCGCCAGGCGTCAGCAAGCGTGTAGTGGTGGAAGCCGGAGTGACAGCTACTTGGTGGAAATATGCAGGTAGTCAAGGCCGGGTAATTGGGCTGGATCGTTTTGGCGAATCGGCTCCGGCCGGTCAGCTCTTCAAAGAGTTTGGCTTTACTGTGGAAAATGTTGTCGAAAACGTCGAAGCAGTGCTTTAATTTAAGTTAGTGTTTGGGTTCTTGCCGGAAAATCGGTAAGAACCCTGATTATTTAAATGTAAGAGTAAGGAGAACATGATGAAAAACAAATCATTTACCCATGCGCTTGTAGTTGCCTTGCTGGCTTCCCCAGCGCTGTACGCGCAGGATTATCCTGCGTCAAATTTCCAGCCTAAAGTAATTTACAGCAGCGAAGCACCAGTAACGCAATTAGCTTCCACTCCATGTACGCCTGGTAAAGAAACCCAGACCGAACCGGATCCAAAATATCCTGCGGCAAGTTTTCAGCCGAAAGTCATATATAATAGCGCGGACGCTAAGTAACGTTACAGGCTGAGAGTTTTGCGTTATGGCGCTCAATATCTCTTTCATAAAGCATAAGGGCCGCAAACTCTTATGCATAAAAAATAATTAAATTCAGGAGTATTCACAAATGAAAAATAACAGTTTGATGAATAGCTTAATGGGGATTTTGCCGACCTTTTTCTTCAATACTCCATCAGGCGGGCATGTTGCCGCCAGCCGTGATGCCGATAGCCAGGAAAACAGCCAGCAGACGGGAGTAGCCCGTTACCTGCACAAGCTTGAAACGCAAGCCAATTTGACCGGAGTTGCCAGATATATTGCTGAACAGGAGTTAAAGGAAGCTGAAAGAATTGCCTTGGCGGCAGAGGAACTGCGGATAGAAGAAACTATCGCCGAAGCCAGCGTATCAGAGCCTGAGGAGATAGTTGAGGAAGAGCCGGTTGCCAGTGGCGTCGAAAAATACCTGACAAAACAAGCGGCCAATCCGATCACCAGAGTCGCTAAATATTTCCTGAAGCAAACCATTCTTGCCCGGGAAGCTCCAGTAACCGGCGTGACAAAATATGTGACTAGAAATGACCGTGAAGATCATTCTGTAACAGGCGTAGCCAAATATCTTAATAAACAAAATCTTTTGGCTGGCGATGGTCACTTGACAACCGGCGTTGCAAAATACTTGCTTAAGCAGGAATTGCTGGCCAAAGAATCCCCTGTATCAACCGGGGTTGATAAATACGTCAAAAAGCAAAATCAATTGGCAAAAGACGCACCCGTGATAACCGGAGTTGCAAAATATCTGCAGGTTCAGGAACGTCAGCTTAAAGAACAAGCGCCTTTGACAGGCGTTGAAAAGTTTCTGGCTGAACAGACGTTATTAGCTAGGAAAGCTGCGGCTGCTGCATTGGTCGCCCGTTATGTTGAAGAAGAAGCCAGACTTCAGCAGGAAAAAGCCAACGCCGCAGAGGAGCAGCAAGTTGCAAAAATCAGCGAAGAAACGGAGGAAGTGATTCACGACACGTTTTCCGGCTCGTCTGTAGCCAGATATGTGGCCAAACTGGCTGCTTCTGAAAAACATGCGCCTAAAGCGACGGGTGTTGCAAAATATATTGCCAGACAAATTCATTTGCAAAGTCAGGCTGAACCATTAAGCGGGGTAGCGAAGTATTTGGCCAAACAAGCAGTATTGGCTAGACAGCAGCCGGCAGCTACCGGCGTCAGCAAATATCTGACCAAACAGATTTTGTCTAATGTCACGACTGTTGAAGTAAGTTCTGTCGCCAAATATCTGGCAAAACACGGCAATCCGGATAAAACCGGCGCAGAGGTGACAGGTGTTGCCAAATATGTGAATAAACAGGCTAGCCTGAGCGTAAATACTTCTCAACAATCCGGTGTTGTGAAATATCTTGCCAAGCAAAGTCTAAATTCTGATGGAGATGCCGCCTATACAAAAAGTACAGGTGTTGAAAAGTATCTGCGTAAACAGGCTTAATAATCTCTTCACTTGGAAATTTGCCGGAGTTTTTAAATTTCGGCAAATTAAGAGCTTAGCTGTCAAACCTGCCGCTTAAGTGTCCTTGCAAATTATCCGGTTAAAGAAAAGGTAAATGGCGCCACTAAGGTGGATTCAACAGGTTTACCAAGTTTTGCCGGAATAAATTTCCATTTTTGACTTCATCCAAAGCGGCTTGATCCAGGCCTAGGAGGCTGTCCGAGAATAGAAAACCTACTGCGGAAAAGCCCTTTTGGTCATGTTTTCCGCGCATTTTCGTTCAATAGCGCAACTATTGTGCCTCAAATGCGCAAAAAATCTGACTCAAAATGGCTTTCCCTCGCTACGGTTCCTATTCTCGGACAGCCTCCTAGAAAACCACTAAAAGTTAAAACTTTCCAATTTAATCGGTATATATCCTGGCTATCCGCAGGCTTTTATTTTTGCGACGCTTTCCGCCTTGGCTTTGATAGATTCAGAAGGGTAAATTTGAGGTGGTGCGGCGGGATGCTCGGCACAACCAAGAGACAGCAGGTATATTCCCTTCGGCTGCTCTCTTCAGTGAATGAGCCCAGTTGCGTCGCTGCCGCCGCCAGACGGCCTGAAAATAGCACCCTCAAGCGCGTTATCTACAAGGAAGTGGCGTATACAGATATTGCAGGAGAAAATTTCTGTCCAACTACGGTTTCTAGGATTATTTATCAATAACTCAAAATTCCCATGGCATTTCTGCTGTACAATAAACCCAATTCAATCTTTTTGTTGCCGATTACTTGAGATAGACATGCGCTATTTTATAACTCTAGGTTTATTGCTGTTCTTACCTGTCGTTGGCTTGGCGGGTGATGAACCGGCAGCTGTTCCGGAACCGCCGGAACTACCGCTGCCAGTTCAGTCGGGTGAAGAAATGGAGCCTGATATCACCATTATCCGTAAGGGTGAGGAAACCATTCAGGAATATAGGCGGAATGGCAAATTATATATGATTAAAGTGGTGCCTCAGATAGGACCGCCCTATTACTGGCTGGATACTAATGGTGATGGCACGATGGACGTAAAAAAGAACGATATGGACAAAAATACCAATATCAATATGTGGAATATTTTTCAGTGGTAATTGACTGTCTGGATTTTAAGGATTAATTCAATGACAACAAATATTAAATTATACGATATGACTTTGTCCGGCAATTGCTACAAAGTTCGTTGCCGGGTATAGCGACTTAGCTGTCATGACTTGGCGGGACTGTATTGTATTGGTGGTGTTTCGCTCGTATTCAGCAACTATGCAGGGTTGAATCAGTAGGCTTATTCGCTGCTTTTGGTTTCTTTGTCTAAAGTAAGCTGAACGATACGCTTACTGAGTTCTTCATCCTGAAGGATAATATCAATCATAGAGTCAATGGTTAGTCTTAATTTCAAACCGTTGTATCTTGAGAACTGTTTGAGCTTTTCGTAAGTTTGTTCAGTTACCGCAATTTTCTTTTTTTCAATTTTTAAATTATCTGTCGACATAATTTTTTCCTAAGCAAACAAATCTAATTTAGCCGATTTAGGGTAGAGTTTTAGCAAATTGCAGCAAATCAGAATTGACTGTTGAACTCTAATGCATACCGCTTCAAATTCCAAGCTTAACAGTTTTTAAATATTTCTGTAACCTTGTTGTTAAAAAATGCCGGAAATTCTCAAAAGTTGTTTGGAACAGTATTGTATAAATTTCAAACAATCATGTTATAGTCAATTTCACTGAAAGAGTTAAATTGAAAACTAAACACTTTGGTGTATTGGCGTGAAAAAAAAACCCGAAAATCTTCATGTAAATGAGGACCCATATCAGGATATTTTAGAACAGTTGTTATTGGATGTGAGTGACATACGTAATAGTGTCTACGAAAATGCCAATATACGCATGCAAAAATACGCCCAATATTACCGATCAGGCGTTTTTACCAAAAGTGCAATTAACCTGGCCCAATATTTGGCGCTTAGACAATTTGATTTACGTCATTTGCAGTTACGTCTGGCTCAAGTAGGGCTTTCTTCTCTTGGCCGAGCGGAATCTTGCGTGCTGTCAACCATTGATGCTGTGCTGGATTTGCTAAAGCGAGCCACAAATGCTTCTTATATCAGTATCGGTAAAGATCCAAGCGAATACGGATTTAACCGTGGTCAGCAGTTATTGGAGCAACATACCATAGAATTATTTGGCCCTTATTTTGAAAAAAGTAAGGCGCATATCATGGTGACCTTAGCGACTGAGGCAGCGTGGGATTATAAATTAATCTGTAGTTTATTAAATAAAGGTATGACCTGTGTTCGTATCAATTGCGCCCATGATGATCCGGTTATCTGGCTAGCCATGATCAGGAATGTACGCAGAGCGGAAGCTGAAATCGGACGTTCTTGCCGGGTAATGATGGATTTGGCGGGACATAAAATCAGAACTGCGGAAATTGAATTAGGCCCGGCAATTCACCATATCAAAATTGAGCGTGACGCTTATGGCGCCTGTATTATTCCGGGACGGCTATGGTTTTGTAATAATCTCCAGGAACGCTGCGACCTCATTCAGGGGTGTTTCCCATGCGCGGGCGGCAAGCTTATCCGGCTCGCGCTCGATTGCTTCCCACAACGCTTCGGTATTCCGGCCGCGGCGCTTCGCAGTCTCCTGGAATAGCGCGACGAAATGCAGCGGTGTCTCCCAAGCGCAAGCGGCAAGCTTATCCGGCTCGCGCTCGATTGCTTCCCACAACGGTTCCGTATTCCGGCCGTGGCGCTTGGCGGTCTCGAGGAACGACGCGACCAGATGCAGCGGTGTTTCCCAGGCGCGGGCGGCGACCTTATCCGGTTCGCGCTCGATCGCTTCCCATAAGGGTTCCGTATTCCGGCCGTGGCGCTTGGCGGTCTCCAGAAATGACCCAACGAAGTGCAATACGTTATCTAACTTACTCGTTCAGTTACGTATTTGTCAATTTCACGCCAAGGGAAAGCCGAACCAGACCGATCCGCTGCTTCAGATACCTTCGTAAACAATTATCTTGCTGTCCGGGAATGGGGTATGGAGAGAGTTTCACCGAAGAAGAAGAAGAAGAAGGAAGAAGAAGAAGAAGAAGAAGAAGAAGAAGAAGAAGAAGAA
>CAVUMJ010000171.1:0-3976 GCA_963741375.1 uncultured Pseudomonadota bacterium | reverse complement strand
GGCATTGATTGCCACAGGAGGATACGGCAGAAATGAATTATTTCCACATTCTGACATTGACATCCTGATTCTGGTCCGCCAGGAAAAAAAACGAGACCTTCGAGAAGCTTTATCCAATTTCAGCGGTTTTCTCTGGGATATTGGCCTAAAACCCGGCCAAAGTGTCCGCAGCACCGATGAATGCCTGGAAGCCGCCAGAGAAGATCAGACCATCTTTACCAGTTTGCTGGATATGCGTCTGATCTACGGCAATCCTGTCTTATTCAATACCTTAAAAACACAGTTAAACCAGAAAAATCCCTGGCCTTCAGAACGTTTTTTCCCAGCTAAAATTGCAGAACAGGCAGAGCGTTACAGAAAATATCATAATACCGCTTATAATTTGGAACCCAATATTAAAGATGGTCCGGGCGGACTTAGAGATCTACAAACTATTTCGTGGGTCTTTAAACACCATTATCACGCATCCACTCTACGCGAACTGATTAAATACGGATACTTGCTAAAATCCGAATTCGACGAGCTGATCAGCGCAAGAAATTTACTCTGGCGTTTACGCTTTGCGCTGCATAATTTAACCAATCATTGTGAAGATAGGCTGCTATTTGATTATCAACGTGAATTAGCTAAACAATTCGGATATCTCAAAAACAACCAGGAGCCTGATGTAGAACAATTCATGCAGTTTTATTTTAAAACTGTCATGGACATCGAAAGATTAAATGAAATGCTGCTTCAACTTTTGAATGAGAAACTGATGAGCCATCAGGAGGATCTTAAACCCATACCAATTACAGCTAATTTTTCTTCAATCAATGGTTATCTGGAAGCCGTCAATAAAAATATATTTACCGAAAATCCGCTTAGCCTTTTGGAAGTATTTCTGCTGGTGCAACGCATACCTACCATTAAAGGCATACGGGCCAATACAGTTAGGATGATCAAAAAAAATGTGCATCGTATCGATCAAAACTTCAGGAACAACAAACAGGCCAACAAACTGTTTTTGGAAATATTACGCCAACCCAGCGGCATTACCCACGAACTCAAGCGCATGAATCGTTATGGCGTGCTGGCGGCCTACCTGCCTGACTTTGCCAATATTGTGGCCCGCATGCAATACGATTTGTTCCACATTTATACTGTAGATGAGCATACCTTAATCATGATACGCAATCTACGCCGCTTTGCCATAGACAAACATAACAACGAATTACCGTTTTGCAGTAAAATTTTTCTGCTGCTGGCAAAACCGGAATTGATTTATATTGCTGCTTTATTTCATGACATCGCCAAAGGCCGGGGAGACGACCATTCTTTGCTGGGCGAAACCATAGCCAGGGATTTTTGCATTCAACATGATATTGCCAATCACGACACAAAGCTGATTACCTGGCTGGTTCGCAATCACTTGCTAATGTCTATGACAGCTCAACGCAAAGACATCAGTGATCCTGAAATCATTCATAATTTTGCTTTTCAGGTGGGCAGCATTGAATATTTGAATTATTTATATCTACTGACTGTTGCAGATATACGCGCCACTAACCCCAGTTTGTGGAATTCTTGGAAAGATACCTTATTGAAAGAACTTTATTATGCCGCCCATAATGCGTTGCACCGAGGCCTGCAAAATCCCATAGCCCGATCGGAACGTTTGACGGACAATATCAAGGAAGCCAGGATAGAACTGTCCAAGCTGGGCATTTCCGAGGCTACCATTCAAAAATCATGGCGCCACCTTAGCGAAGATTATTTTTTACGTTATTCATCTGACGAAATTACCTGGCATACCATTGCAATAGCTGCGTCTGCTGAAACTGACCTACCTCTAGTGCTACTGCGTCCGCAAACCCAGCGCAGCAGCGCGGAAATCTTTGTCTACACGCGAAATCAATCAGGAATTTTCTGTATTTGTACAGCAAGCCTGGATCAATTAGGACTGTCCATTTTGGATGCCCGCATCATCACCACCGCTGATCAATATGTGCTGAACAGCTTTCAAGTGCTGGATCAATCCGGCAAGGCCATAACTGACCTTTTCCAGGAAATGCACATTTGCACTGTTTTACGTCAAAACCTGCTGAACAAAAAAACCTGCAAAGCTCCAAAAAACATTCACAAACAGTCCAGACAGGCTCGCCACTTCCCGATTGAAACACGTTTAACCTTTCTTGAAGACTCATCCAATCGGCATACTGTTATCGAATTGATTACAACTGACCGGGCGGGATTATTATCTACAATAGGCCGGGCATTTACCGAACTGGAAATTCAGTTGCATGACGCCAAAATCACGACAATAGGCAGCCGGGCAGAAGACATGTTTTATATCACGGACAATCAGTCTCAACCCATAGTAGACGAAAACCGGAGACTGAAAATCCGTCAGAAAATTTTACATTTGCTGAATAGTGAGCATTAAAGCAAAAAATTTCATCTTATTTGTTTCAAGCCCCCAATTTAAACCGGCCAGTCAGTTTTTTCAATTCATTAGACAAGCCCGCAAGACTTTCTGCCGATTGAATTAAAATAGATGAAGATTCCTTGTGGCGAGCAACTTTAACGGCAACCTGCTCTATCATGCCGGCAATTTCCTGGCTGACAACGACTTGTTCCAGAAAAGCGCTGTCTATGTCTTTGACTGCTGAAATGACCTGTTTTGAGCCTTCCTGAATTTCAGAAATGGATAGTCCGGCTGAATTGGCCAAATCAACGCCTATCCTAACGCAGCTCTCCATTTTGGATTTGGTCTCCTCAATATTTTTTTGCATAGTCTGAACCATATTACTAATTTCCATGGTGGAACTTGCCGTTTTTCCGGCCAATTTACGCACTTCCGTTGCTACCACGGCAAACCCAAGTCCTGCAGCCCCTGCTCGAGCTGCCTCAATGGAAGCGTTTAAAGCCAGCAGATTAGTTTGATTGGCAATATCAGTAATTGACCCGGTAATATTTGTAATACGGTGAGATTGACCATCAATTTCATAGGCTGTTGAAGACATGTCACTCACCACCCCAGCGATAATTTGCATTTCTTCGGCGGTTTCTTTGATGACTTTGCTGCCTTGGGTAGATTTTAAATCAGATTGGTGGGTAATCTTACCTGCCATTTCCACAAAGCTTTCAATTTTATTAATAGACAGACTCAATTTGTCTACCGATTGTCTGACCAGCTTAAAAATTTCCAATTGTTCATTTGCATCTCTAGCATTTTGGACGGCTATATCGGAAAGCTCTGTTGAAGCATTCCGCAAAGTTTCAACATTACCCAACAACATCCGAATAATACCAATCAGATTTTCACGCATCAGATTGATTTTTTTAATCATCTCACTTAGTTCATCTTCACCGGACTGGTAAATTTCTTTACTAAGATCACCTGAGGCTATAGCTTCTATAGCTTGGTTTGTTTCAGCCAATTGCTTACGCATATGTCTGACCGTCAAAAAAACTACGCTGATGACACCGCCCGTTCCCAGGATGATCAAGGAAATAATAGTATATTCATTAAATCGATAAGCTTCCTCAGCATCTTCAAACTCTTCTTTGGCCACTCTGCCCTGCAATCCGATCAATCCACTAACTACTTCATTTAAAATATCCAGTTCATTCTCTAAGGCATTATGAAACCTAGTATTTACCTCAGGATTATAAGTTCCGGATTCTACATCTTGATAAGCTTCAGAAAATCTGACCTCCCATGCCTGATAAGCTTGTTGCAAATCATTCGCCAGACGTAATTCTTCCGGACTTTTACCTGAATTTTCCAGATAGCCGCTCAACAGTTTTTCGATGAGTTTTTTGCGTTTTTTGATAGGAACGGTCAAATCTGTTGTATCGAGTTTGTGTAAGCTTGCATGAGGGTTTGATGGTTCATGCTCAAAACCATGCAGAATATCCGCAACATTCAATAAAATAGCTTTTTGTAAAGTGGCGAGATTTTGCAAAGGAATAGCTCTTTCATTAAATACTC
>CAVUMJ010000170.1:0-16603 GCA_963741375.1 uncultured Pseudomonadota bacterium | reverse complement strand
ACAAATACTCTTCCTAAAGAATCTCTTGATGATTTTAAACCCTGCCAACCAATCACCGCCAAAATCAAAAAAAAACTCAGGGATATGATGGAGATAAACCACATTCTCTGAGCTATTTTCCATCTGGATATCCAGTTATCAATGTGTAGTAAATAGGTTTTCATTGCTGAATGTTTATAGTTTTCAGCAAGGTAATTTTGATTAACATTCACGAAGCCCTCCATCCAGCAAATTTGAATCTAAGAAATTTGATCAGCTATACTCAACCGGCAACAGAAAGCAATTTCGTTTTGATGTTGTCAGTGGATTGCCAGACTTTTTAATTCAGTTGACAAATCCGTTGTCACAAAATTTAGTTAAAAAATAATTTTGAAGAAGAACTCCAAACAAAAAATTTAGCTTCAAAAATAAAGAATTGTTAATCCATAATTTAATTATGGGATAATTAGAGTCGGTTGCAGCCAAAATGTCAAATTTTGTTGCACTTATGTTAAACACTAGAGTATATGACGCCATTTAAACCGGTCAAGCAACAAAACGGTTTAAGCATCAAACCTCTACAAAGACGATCTCACTGTGCGTGGCAATAAAATTTAATTCCATAGCAAATTGCCGCTGTCAACATAAAATCCAATTAGACACTAAACTTGCCATAAGTTTAATGCTGTTTATGATTGATAAGCCAATGAAAGACTTCGAAACCCTGCCTTTTACACCCGACACCCAATCTCTGGCGGCTTGGTTAGACACCTTGGCGGCTTTGCCGCCTGCCAATGCGGCTATTCAGGTTAATCAAATTTACAAAATATTAAAAGTTACCAAAATTGACCCCAAACTTTATTATGCTTTATTAATCCATTTATGTCCGGTCTCCTTGTTATTGGGTAATAAATTATTGAAGATTTGTTTTACGGAAAACAGACAAACCCCCAACCAGCAAATAACAAAAATTGCCAAGCTGTGCAGTAGTTTGTTTAAACAATCGAGTTCGTCATTTTGTCAGATAGTGGACAGTAAACAGTTGGATCAATCCGAACTAGTTTTTGCAATCTATTATGCTTTACAAATGTTCGGATATTACCTGTATTCCAATGCCTTGCGCCACGAAATGCCTTCCTTATCAATATGGAAAAAATCAGCAGCTCTTTATAAGCTTGCCGCCAAAATTCAGATAATCGATACGCAACTACCAGTAAAAATCCCGGAATTTAAATTATTGAACAGCATTAGCGGAGTCTTAAAACGTAACCTGTTGTTTAGTATCTTTAGGCCTTACGCTTATAGCAATACCGAAATTCAGGCATTATTTCTAGTTAGCAATCAACATTTTGCATTAGTTAATCTAAGTCTCAACCAAGCTTACGACTCTAATTTTTACTGGAATAGCGATACTGAACCCAGGATATTTGACAAAGGTAAAAATTTAAACACCAGCGATATAGTTTTCAATTGCCATAATTTGACTCATGCCTTGCAAACCAAGGCTTTACTTACCAGTTTAGCTCCGGAAAGCCTCAACAACCTAATCTTAACTTTAACAGGCTACAAATCACTATACAGCAGCCTCAGTTTCCACCAGACCTATGCCTATCAACTTTTATTGGGATTTAATGTTATTTCCGACTATTTGAAAAATCTGGACAGAATGTCCAAAATCCAACATCACGGTCAACATTCAGATTGGGATATGACTTTAATTCCATTAGATCATGAAAAGAAATACCATGAATTCAAAAAGCCCTTGGAAAACCCCATGCAACCCGGAGTGTCCGTAGAGTTATTCCCGACCGCAAATAAATTGTTTTCCGTGATCAATCATTGTCCAAACACCTGTCATAGCAATGATTTGGTATTAATTTTCAAACAGCAGCAACAGCCTAAATTAGCGGTAATCCGCAATAAAACCAGATTAGAACACTTTAAAGAAGTCGTTATTTTGATTGAATATATTCCTGGCGGCATAACCATCCACGAATTCCTAGATAAGAATGGCGACTACAGCACATTATTAATGATTGCAGAAACCGGCAGTGCTCCTGAAATCTTTCTGGCGCCGGGAAGATACGCCATAGAGAATCAGATCAAACTCAGAAACGGTAAAAGCCTGACCCTGAATGCCTGTCTGGAGTTTAACAAGCATTTTTGCCGGTTTGCGATCAGCTTTGATTCTTAATCCCATGCGGCACATGGGCTGCAGCAATCTGATGTAATTCTGCAGATTCACAATGTCCGGTTTGATCATCAAAGAAAATATCCGCACCAAATGCTTTTAAAAACGCGCCTTTAGGCATCCCCCCCAGAAATAAGGCTTCATCAATGCGAATGCCCCAGGCTCTTAAGGTGCGCACCACTCGCTCATGTGCAGGAGCTGCGCGCGCAGTGACCAAAGCGGTGCGTATTGGCGACTTCTCAGGTTCAAAATGTGTCTGGATACGATGTAACGCACTAAGAAATTCCTTTAGCGGCCCGCCAGCCAGCGGTCTATGCGCTTCACTAAGCTCATTTGCGGTAAATTCGGCCAAACCGTGTTTTTGATAAATAATTTCCGCCTCATCGGAAAACAATACCGAATCGCCATCAAAGGCAATTCTTAATTGCTGTGTTGGATTGGTTACCGCCCCGGATACGATAGTTGCAGCGGCATACCCGGCAGCTAAGGCCTTTCTGACATCTTCACCATTGGCAGATAAAAACAGATGAGCCCCAAAAGCCGGAATATAACCATAGGGAGATACTCCGCTGGTAAAGGCTGCACGGCTTATTGCCAATTCATAGTGATGAATGGAATTAAATATCCGCAACCCGGTATCCGCGCTGTTCTGGGAAAGTAAAATAATCTCCACCAAAGGCGCTGAAGGAAAGGCAAGATTTATGTCTAAAAATTTTTTAACCAGTAAAAAACCAAACCCAGGCTGAAGAATTTCATTTTCATGTTCAATTTGATATCGACAGAAAGCTTCTTTGCCCTGTTTTTCAAAAATGGCGTGAGATTCATCCAAATTAAACAAGGCACGGGAAGAAACTGCAACCACTAACTTTTGGTGATCCATATTCTTATCTAATATATTGGCAACTATTCTTTTTCATGTGTCACCCAAACTGAATCAAGATTCAGATTTTTTTTGACTCTTGCCGCGTAATTGGCTGCCTCATATTGAGACTTAAAGCCATCTACACTTAACCGATACCAAGTTTCGCCTTTGGTTTCTGCTCTATTGACTTTCGCCGGAACACCTTTGGCAGCATATTCTTCAGCTTTTCGCTTAGCGTACCAATCTTGCTTAAACGAGACCAGATTGACAGCCCAGTTTTCTTCGATAACCGGTTTTTTCTTTTCAGGCTTGGGTGCGGCAACCATGGCAACCGGCTTATTTTTTTCCAAAGCATTTATTTTGCGCTCTAAACTTTCCAGAGTAGCGCCTATTTGCAGGTTTTGATTATTCAATTCTTCGAGCTG
Source organism: uncultured Pseudomonadota bacterium (assembly GCA_963741375.1). GTDB lineage: Bacteria > Pseudomonadota > Gammaproteobacteria > Methylococcales > Methylomonadaceae > Methylomonas. The sequence continues at coordinate 13,146 of CAVUMJ010000170.1, read as the reverse complement.
TTTTCCAACATTACCGGTTGATTTGCCGACATCTCCCTGCAAAGTTTTGTTGATGTCCGCAACTTGATTGGAGAGAACGGTATTGGCTACAGTTAATTCATCCACTTGTTTACGCAACATCTCTTTTTCTGCCGCGTCACTGGCAGGCGCATTCCCGCCCTGTTCCTGAAGTTTACCGACAATCTGGGCCATTTCTCCTACCTGTAATTTGGCAATATATCCTTGAAACCCAAATCCTATGGCAATCAGCACAGCAGTTGCAGCTATACCGTTGGCAACATATGCTGCAACCGGTTTACGTTCGCTAAGCGTCGTCAAAGCACGTTTGCTTTTTTTCAGCTCGGAATGTTGATTATCAATTTCCTCCAGGCATTTAAGCAATTCTTCCTTTTGGGGCTTTTCAGTCAATTCCTGCTTGATAACTTGTATCTGTTTCTTCAGGATAACTATTTTGCTCCCTAAACTTTCAAGCTCGTTAGTCTGAGTTTGGTTTAGAGCGTTGATTCTCTCAAGCTCTGCAGTTAAATTTGCCAATTCAGCAGTTTGATTCCGGTCATTAGCTCCCAAAGACTGATTTACCGTCAGTTCATCGAATTGATCTGCAAAGCCAATGGCTTCCTCCGCATCAATGACAACGGTCTTATCCACTTTTACGGGTGTTTCTTTAACTGCGGACGTGACAATTTCCGAAATAAGCTCAGGCTCAATGATCCCATCGGGTTCAACAAATTCAGCTACATCTATTAAGGCCGGCTCAAAATCTTTGGCCTGTTTAACTTCTGCAATTTCCCTGACCGAAGATTTAGAAGCATTGGCATTAGCCGAAATATCCGGCTGAGGTTCGGTAATCTCAGCTTTGTAATCGGATTTCGGCAACTCTTGAGGCAGACTTTCTTCTTGTAAATCGACATAATGATCATCAGAAGAAATATCAAACTCGGTACTATGAATATCAGGAAAATCATGTTGGTCGTCTGTTAAAATGTCCGAGAATTCATCAACATCTACGACAGGCTCCGGTTTCTTGACGCCCTCCTGCTTAATCTCTCCTACCTGTTTTGATATGCTCATAGCATCTTCAAGTTCAAGAAACTCGTCAATATCGCCTACGATACCCTCATTTTTCGGTTTGTTTGGCTGATCAAACTGATTAAACAATTCATCAAAGTCATCAAGTTCATTTGGTTCCTGACGAGTATCGGCAAAACTTTCCGCAATTAAGGCGTCAAGACCGGAAAATTCATTTTTATCATCTTCATCTGCGCCATGTTGAAAGTTATCACCCATCAACAGACGATCAATAGCATCCTCATCATCAATATCTTCAATATGCTTTTCATCAGCCTCGCTATCCAAATTCAGCATGGCTTCAAAATCGTCATCAAAATCATCCTGAGGATTTGTTTTTTTATCATTTGCCATAAAATTCTCGCTTAGGCTAAATCGGAACCCATTTAACCACGCTACTTTATCGCAGTTAGCAAGGCATTAACTTCCATCCGCAACTTGATTTCAATCTGTTTAAAACCGGCTGCCGTCATTTGTTGAATTGCCAAAGTTTCCCGCATGATGTGATTTTCCGATTCATCATTAAATAAATGAATTATCCAATGCTCTAACAGATCAAGGCGGTTAATCTCTGTTAAGACTTTAAAATATCCAGCAATTTCCTGTTGAGTGGCTCTGGTATGTGCATTGATATCGTCCAAAGCATAACGATCCCCATTAATAAACTGACCCGCAGGTTTTAACACCCTATAAATTTCCTGAATCACGCTTAGACGGTAATCATTTTTGAAATTATGCATGGTATAAGCTGTCGCCAGAGCATCAATACTATCAGCAGGCAAAGCCTGTAACGCAGTCAATGCGTCATCGCCTGAAAACTCCAGCCTACCGCAGTCAGCCCAGCGCTGTAGACTCTTTTTGGCTTGGTTCTGCATGGTGGGTTCATTATCGATACTCAACACCGTCAGCCTTTCATCAGCAGACAAAATTGACAATGTGGTAATTCCGGTGCCACCGCCCAATTCTACAACTCTGACCACCTCAGGATGGGAACGACAAAACTTGCCTACCTGCTCACCAACCAGACGGCTCATCTCAGCAGCATATGGACAGATTAACTTCAGCATCTGATATTCCTGACCAATGACTCCCGAGAACATCGAATCGAAATCAGTATTTTTCATTGCTGAGATTTTAATTTTTGTTTTGCATTATAAATCTCCATCTGCTCGGAAGTAGCATCAAGCTGATAAAGATTTTTCCATTGCTCATACGGCATGCCATATACAATTTCTCTGGCCTGTTCATAGTCCAGACTAAGCCCGTTTTCTGCCGCAGCAGCAGCATACCATTTGGCCAGACAATTCCTGCAAAAATCCGCCAGTATCATCAATTCTATATTTTGAACTTCATTATGTTGCTGCAAATGCTTTAACAAGGCCCTAAAAGTGGCCGCTTCAAGTTCAGTTGTCATATCTTGAGTCATCCAACCTCCTATTAAAAAAGATATTCTAGCAGCAAACCTCAACTATCGCCTCGACAGCATTTTAATTTTGACAGCATATCCAAAATATAATTCGCTACGTGAAGCAGTCAATTTTTACTTAAAATTTGCATTTATGGCAGGTTTATCATAAGCTCACATATATTATTAATGGTGTTTCTCTATACAATTTTATTTCAAGGTCATACAATGGAACCTTGTTGACAGCCGCCATTTTTTTGTGAACATCATACACAGTTCGTCTTTAGCATATTCACCGGCAGGCTTTAATAAGCCTGTGGATACGCTTGCCGGCAAGAATGGTAATACGGCGAATAATAGTGGCGGCAATTATCCGGTAAAGCAAGCCAACACTGACAATGCGAAACCTTCCAGTACTCAGCAAATTGCTTCAGTAATTAGCCGGTATGAATTGCCAAATAATACTTATAATCAACCTAACAATACTTTTACCCAAAAAGCCCTGAACGCCTATGCCCAAAATCGTAATCAGCTCACTCAATCTCAAATAAAACAATCTATTTCAGGTATTGATGTTTACGTCTGATCAATTTTCTTTCAACTTGTCATAACTCATGAAACCGCTTTTAGAATTTTTCCCAATTGTTCTTTTTTTCATCGTCTATAAGTTTTATGACATTTATATTGCCACTGCCGTTGTCATCATTGCCACTTTGCTGCAAGTTTTATCCTATAAATTAATTTATAAGAAAGTTGAAACTTTGCAATGGATTACTTTGGTTTTGATTCTGGTGATGGGTGGCGCTACCCTGTATTTGCAAGATGAACAATTTATTAAATGGAAGCTGACCATCATAGAATGGTTGTTTGGCAGCGCATTTCTGCTTAGTCAGTTTTTTAGTGACAAAACCTTTATCGAAAGAATGATGGGAGCCAATCTTGAGTTATCCCGCTCAATATGGAAACGCTTGAATTTGTGCTGGGCAATTTTTTTTTACAGCGTTGGCATCCTAAACCTTTATGTCATGTCCAACTATAGCACTGATGATTGGGTAAGCTTTAAAACCTTCGGAGTACCATTATTAATGATCATTTTCGTGATTGTGCAAATGGCTTTTTTATATAAGCATGTGCCAAGCACCGAGACAAAAAAATAATGCTTTACGCCATCTTCGGGGAAGATAAGCCTGACAGCCTTAGCACCAGACTAGCCGTCAGACCTGCTCATCTTGAAAGATTACAGACTTTGCAAGAGCAAGGACGACTGATTTTAGCGGGCCCTCATCCTGCCATAGACGCAGATACGCCCGGCGAAGCCGGTTTTACCGGCAGCCTGATAGTCGCCGAATTCAGCAATCTGGAACAAGCTAAAAACTGGGCAGAGAGCGACCCTTATCAACTGGCGGGAGTTTACGCCAGTTTAATTGTCAAACCCTTTAAGCAAGTATACCCACAATGACTACAGAACAGATAAGACAAAAGCTAAAAGATGCCATTCAACCTGATTTAATCGAAATTATAGATCAAAGCGCTGACCATGCAGGACATGCCGGAGCTCAAAAAGGCGGTGGACATTTTTATGTGACCATTGTAGCCAACGCCTTCGAAGGCAAAAGTCTTGTCCAACGACACCAGCTTGTTTACCAAGCGCTTGACGAAATGATGAAATCCGAAATTCATGCTCTCGGCATCAATGCCTTAACCCCTTCTGAAAACTCAACAGGAAATTAACCAATGAAACTTAAACTCATCCCTTTGATTCTGGCCAGCGCAACTCTGCTGCCCGGCTGTTTTGAAGAAAAACCTACAGAAACTGCTGCAACCAAACCTGTGGTGACTAAAGCCGATGCCGTAGCCTCTGTTAACGGTGAATTCATTAGCAAAAAAACCTTGGAAAATCTTGAAAAGCAAGTTTCCGAACGCAGTCAAGGTCAAAGTTTTCCTAAGGAACAGTTACTGGATGAATTGGTTCAACGCGAATTATTGGATCAACTGGCTCTGCAAAAAGGACTGGATAAAACTCCTGAATTTATAGAGCGTCTGGCTGAAATTAAAAGTTCTTTGTTATCTCAAGCCGCTTTCCAGGACTTTTTGAAAAGCAATCCGGTAACTGACGAAGAAATTAAAGCCGAATACGACTCCAAAATGGCTAACTTGGGTAGTGAATATAAAGCCCGTCATATTTTGGTTAAAACTGAAGCTGAAGCAAAAAAAATCATTGAAGAGCTGGATAAAGGCGGAGATTTTACTGCACTGGCTAAAAAACACTCTATCGATCAAATGGGTCAGGAAGGTGGGGATTTAGGCTGGTTTACATCCGACAGAATGGTAGCGCCTTTTTCTGAAGCAGTTATTGCCCTTGAAAATGGCAAATACACCAAACAACCGGTACAAACCCAGTTTGGCTGGCATATCATTTTAAGAGAAGACTCAAGAGCGCTTACTCCGCCTCCGTTTGAGAGCGTAAAAGATCAAATTCGCCCAATGCTGCAACGTCAAAAAGCGCAGACCATGCTGGAAAACCTGCGTAAAACTGCCAAAATTGAAACTTTCTTGCCAGCACCGGCTCCTGCTGCAGTTCCTACTCCTGCTGCAACAGCAGCGCCTGAACCAGCACCCGCGGCGACTCCGGCGCCTGCTGACGCTAAACCTGCGGAAGCCAAGCCTGCCGAAGCAGCTTCAGGAACAGCGAATTCGCACAACGAGTAAATTTGCAGTTGCAAGACATTTAAATCTTGGAACGCATCTAATCGCAACAAAAGAGCCGCTAACCAGCGGCTCTTCAATTTTAAAGCCTGATATCAGGCCGGGACAGCCAATAAAACGGCGCCGGCTTTAAACACGGCAGTAACAGACTGGCCTTTTTGCAAACCTAAAGTAGTTACGCTGTCATTAGTCACCGTCGCAGCAATTTTTTGACCGCCTGTCACCTCAACATCGATTTCCGAATTAACGGCTCCCGGACTGATTAAAGAAATTTTGCCGGACAATTGGTTTCTAGCAGATATCTTATAACCGCCGAAGTCGGAAACGATAATAATTTGTGGAGCTTTCACTAGAGCAACCACGCTAATGCCGGGTTTAATCTTCAGAGACTCAACCGATTCCTTGGTTACTGAGGCTACAATAGACTCGCCTCCATTGATTTCCACAAGTACTTCCGCATTCACCGCACCTATAGTTACTTCTTTGATTACGCCATTAAATTGATTACGTGCGCTGGTTTTCATGATGCCATCTCCTATTAAAATAATTGTGAGTTGAAATATATCAGTTGCATCAATCTAATTCCGCTATTAAATCGCGAATAACGTTAATGTAAGACAATCGTTATTACGCTAAAATAAACCCAAACATCATTGGGCAAACAAGTTTATAACGAAAACTTAACAATATAACGACAGATATGGCATATTGCAGGACTAGGAAACCACCCATAATTGATCTGTATATCAATGTCTTGTTAGCGTTTAACGCCGCTTATACGGATTGGCATGCTTACAATCAAGTCAGGTTTTATGCGTAAAACGGAAAAATCACCCTTATGTGTACAAGGGGAAATCAGACTGGCCAACGTACTGGATAACAGTATTTTTTGCCTGTTGCGAGCAATAGACAGCTGCGGCTCTATCAATCAGGCGGCCAAACAGCTTGGCTTAAGTTACAAAAGCGCCTGGTCGATTATTGAGCGCGGCAACAATAAATCTCCCAAGACACTAATCACCTCTGAAATTGGCGGCAGCAAGGGTGGCGGAACCTATCTAACCCCATCGGGCCGTATTCTGCTCAACATGTTTACCAAACTTGAAGAGCAACATGAGCAATTTCTCATACAGCTTAATCAGACTGTGGAAGCGGATCAAGAAGTGTTGATGCTGTTGAAACCCTTGACCATCAAAACCAGCGCCGGCAATCAGTTGTTCGGAGTCGTTACGGAAATAAAAACCGGGGCCGTGAATACGGAAGTATTAGTAAAACTAAAAGGTGGCGACAAAGTTTGCTCAAGTCTAAGCCATGCTGAAGCGCAATCCTTGCAACTTGCCGTAGGCAGTGAGGTTTTAGTACTAATCAACGTTAATGAAATCAGCCTGACAACCGGTCCGGAGAGATATCGCTTTTCGTCCAGAAATCAGCTATTAGGAATTATCAGTCGAGTGCAATTGGCTGAAGTAGATGCGGAAATCGTCATTTATCTACAAGGCGGCGACAGCTTTACAGTGTTGATCACCCGGCAAAGCGCCCAAAACATGAGACTGAAAACCGGTATGCAATGCAGAGCAATATTCAAAAGCAATGCGATATTGTTGGCAACGCTTTAAATCTGACCTAACCGCTAAATCTTTATAGAAAACCGTGCGTATGCTCATAGATATAAAAATAAACGCCCACATTAACTTTTATAACTGCTTGTCCGGTCATTTATCACCACTGAACCACGTAACCTTATTTAAGATAAAGATCGTAAGGACTCGTATGGGTGGTGTGGTTAAGTAATCCATTATTTTAAATTTTTCAGAAATGTTGGAATGTTAGACGCGGCCCCGCTCTCATTCTCAAGCCAAACAATTATTTATACGACTTCACGTCCCACTACGAAGGAATCCTTACGGTCACCCGATTAGCACCTACGGTCACCAGGCCAACACTTTGCTGTGTGTTTAACTCGCAGAACCTCTATCACCGTTCCGACAATTCGATACAGCACAATATAATTAGGATGGGCCACCAGTTCGCGTGTGCCTTTAATGCGTGCGGCCTGGCCGGTATAGCTTTGGATGTTCGGCCAAAACCGCTACTTTTTCCTCGATGTTGTTTTTCAGTGTTTGCGCGGCGGTAGGATTGTCGGCGGCAATGTACGCCACAATTTCCAGCAGGTCGGCACTGGCCTTTGGCCGTCATTCAATCGTATGCATTAACCGGCTTTTTGGCGGGCGTTATCGATAATCGCCTGAGCCTCCGCCATGACTTGCGCATGAGAAACATTCGGCCTTGGGTCGTCGATGGCCTCCTGCACTTCACTAGCCAGCCATTTGCGATAGGCGGCGGCTTCGTGAGCCGCCTTCATGCGTTCGGCGGCATCCTGCCTGCGCCTGCGATGGACGACGGCGGCGCTGTAGTTGCTGGCGTCGATACCATCAACCTTAACAATCTGTAATTCGTCGCGTAGGTACTGCATACAGCTATCCAGACTGCTCCAAGTGCGCGGCTTGTCGGTGCGCTGTGTTCCCAGCGGGGTTTCTGTCATGCCGATTTTGAGCATGACGCACCAGCCGCCTGGCTGGCCGACGATGGCCGCGCCGCGAATGGCGGCGGCATCAACCAGTCGTCGAGCGTTCGGGGTGTCGATAGTGGCCGTCATAGAATCCTCGCATTGATGATTGAATTACAATAGAGAGTATTCTGACAATTAATAGAAAAAAATACAATAACGAGTAGCTAAGTTTGTGTCACCATTGGTGACACTTTTGGGGTTGTAATAAGGTAGCAGGTTTTCACTTAGGCCGGTGTTCAAATTTTCAGCGCCACTTCTGTTCAAAGTTATTTAATCTTTTAATGCAAACAATTCTCAATAAGCTTATTATTGACAAAATTAAGTTAATTTCGTGAACTTGACTCCAAATTGATCATCTAATCGTTTAATCCTAGTATTTCTGAGGAAATACTAGGGATTCAGCCATGACAAGGAATTGCAAAACGCTGTTTATTCGTGCTTAAATAGTCTATATTTTAGTATTTTTTCCAGAGCAAATAATGCCAGATTACCAAACTCAAAAACCGACAGTATTGGAGATACTTAAAAACCTGGAGACCCTGCCCGGTAATCTTTTGCCCATTCTGCATGAGATTCAGGATACTTTAGGTTATATTCCACCTGATGCGGTTGCCGACATTGCCAAGGTTTTACACCTTTCCCAGGCGGAAGTTCATGGCGTAATTACTTTTTATCACTATTTCCGCGACACCCCGCCTGGTAAAAATACTATTCATATCTGCCGGGCGGAATCCTGTCAGGCTATGGGCGGTAAAGCTCTGGAAGTTCATGCCAAACAAAAGTTGAATATCGATTTTCATGAAACCAGCGCTGACAATTTGTTCAGTCTGGAAAAAGTTTATTGTTTAGGAAATTGTGCCTGTTCACCTGCAATTACCATCAATAACGAAGTATTTGGCCGGGTTACCGTTGAAAAGTTTGATCAATTGATAGCCACTTACAAAGAGGCGCAACAATGACCCGTCTATTTATTTCACGCGACTCCACTGCTCTTTCCTTGGGAGCGGAATTAGTGGTTAATGCCGTACAAGGTCACGCCGCCGCCAAAGGCCTAAATATTGAGATTATCCGTAATGGCTCTCGAGGGCTTTACTGGCTGGAGCCATTGATTGAAATTGAAACCGCCAAAGGCCGCGTTGCCTACGGACCGGTGCAGCCTGAAGAAGTGGCGGAACTTTTTGACAAAGGCCTGCTGGAAGGCGCTCAACACCCGCTTTTCTTGGGCAATATTGAAGAATTACCATTTTTTAAAAATCAAAACCGCTTGACCTTTGCCAGAGTTGGTTTGATAGACCCGATTGACATTAGCGAATACCAGGCCCATGGCGGTTATCGCGGCCTAAAAAATGCTTTAGCTTTGGAGCAGGCCGCTATTGTCAAACATGTTAGTGATTCCGGCCTGCGTGGCCGTGGCGGCGCCGCATTCCCGACCGGCATCAAATGGAACACCGTGCTAAACGCGCCTGCCGATCAAAAATACGTTGTCTGTAATGCCGACGAGGGTGACTCCGGCACTTTTTCCGATCGCATGATCATGGAAGGCGACCCTTTTGTGTTAATTGAAGGCATGACCATAGCCGGTTTGGCAGTCGGGGCCACCCAAGGCTATATCTATTTGCGGGTGGAATACCCGCATGCCTACACCACGCTGAATCAGGCTATCGAATCGGCATACCAACATCAATTTTTGGGCGAGAATATTCAAAATAGCGGTAAAACCTTCCATCTGGAAGTTCGCCGTGGCGCCGGAGCCTATATTTGCGGTGAGGAAACTTCGCTTTTGGAAAGCCTGGAAGGCAAACGCGGTCTGGTGCGTTTTAAACCGCCACTGCCTGCTATTGTAGGCTTGTTCGGCAAACCAACTATTGTCAATAATGTGATTTCTTTGGCTTCGGTGCCAATCATTCTGGATAAGGGCGGAGAATATTATCGGGATTTCGGCATGGGCCGCTCCCGCGGCACCCTGCCTTTGCAACTGGCAGGCAACATTAAACATCCCGGTTTATTTGAAGCGGCTTTTGGCATGACATTACGTGAACTATTATACGATTATGGCGGAGGCTCGGCTTCCGGCCGCCCAATTCGTGCTGTGCAGGTAGGCGGACCGCTTGGAGCTTATCTACACGAATCGCAATTCGACACACCGTTGGATTATGAGGCATTTGCTGCTATTTCCGCAGTACTTGGTCATGGCGGTATTGTCGTCCATGACGACACCGTTGATATGGCGCAAATGGCTCGTTACGCAATGGAATTTTGTGTAGAGGAATCCTGCGGCAAATGCACGCCTTGCCGGATTGGTTCGACCCGTGGCGTTGAAGTAATAGACAAGATTATCAACAATGAGCAAAAGAATCAAAACGCCGTTTTATTACGTGATTTATGCAACACCATGGTAAGCGGTTCCTTATGTGCAATGGGCGGCATGACCCCTATTCCGGTGTTAAGTTCGCTGAATCATTTCCCTGAAGACTTTGATCTTGAAACTAATCAAGTCTAACAAATTTACAGGAGATAGCTTATGTCAAGCATTAATGAAGTAGATTATGGAACACCTGCCAGCACTTCTGCGGAAAAAGTCAATCTGGAAATTGATGGCCGCAAAATTTCTGTCTCAGCCGGAAGTTCAGTATTACGCGCCGCCACGGAAGCCGGAATCACTATTCCAAAATTATGCGCCACTGACAGTCTGAATCCATTCGGTTCATGCCGGATGTGTCTGGTGCAAATTGAAGGCGCGCGCGGCTACCCGGCATCCTGCACCACGCCGGTTGCTGAAGGCATGAAAGTCACTACCCAGAACCAAAAACTGGCTGATATCAGACGAGGCATTGCCGAACTATATATTTCGGATCATCCTTTAGATTGCCTAACCTGTGCCGCCAATGGCGACTGCGAACTACAGGATACTGTTGGCGCGGTTGGCTTACGGGAAGTTCGATACGGTTTTAAAGGCGACAATCATCTGGACTCCGTCAAGGATGCCAGTAACCCTTATTTTAGTTTCGATCCATCCAAATGTATCGTCTGTTCACGTTGTGTGCGCGCCTGTGAAGAAGTGCAAGGCACATTTGCTTTGACGATAGAGCATCGCGGCTTTGAATCTAAAGTTTCGCCTAGTCAAAGCCAGCCGTTCCTGGATTCCGAATGCGTATCTTGCGGAGCCTGTGTTCAAGCCTGTCCAACTGCAACCTTAATGGAAAAATCCGTTATTGACCATGGGCAGCCGGAACACAGCACCATCACCACCTGCGCGTACTGTGGCGTGGGCTGCTCATTCCGGGCCGAAATGAAGGGTGAGCAACTTGTCCGCATGGTGCCGGATAAAAACGGCCAGGCCAACCATGGCCACTCCTGTGTCAAAGGCCGTTTCGCCTTTGGTTACGCCACACACAAAGACCGCATCACTACACCTATGGTTCGGGATAAAATCACTGATCCGTGGCAGGTAGTCAGTTGGGAAGAAGCCATTCAATTTGCTGCAACGCGTTTGAAAGAAATTCAAGCCAAATATGGTAAATTTTCTGTTGGCGGCATCACTTCCTCCCGCTGTACCAACGAAGAAACCTATCTGGTTCAGAAACTGATCAGAGCCGGTTTCGGCAACAATAACGTTGACACCTGCGCCCGCGTCTGTCACTCACCGACCGGTTATGGTTTAAAAAACACCTTTGGTGAATCATCAGGTACTCAAAACTTTGATTCCGTATTGAAATCCGATGTCATTCTGGTGATTGGAGCCAATCCTACTGACGGTCATCCGGTGTTTGGCTCGTTAATGAAACGACGCATTCGCGAGGGTGCGAAATTGATAGTCATTGATCCGCGCAGCATTGATCTGGTCAGCAACAGTCCTCATGTCAAAGCTGATTACCATTTAAAACTGCGTCCCGGCACCAATGTCGCCGTAGTCACAGCTTTGGCGCATGTCATAGTCACGGAAGGTTTGCTGGATGAAGCATTCGCTCTGGAACGTTGCGATGTTGAGTCTTTCAATAAATGGAAAGTATTTGTTGCCGAGCAACGCCACTCCCCGGAAGCAGTAGTGGAAATTACCGGTGTTGATGCCGAATCATTACGAGCTGCGGCTCGTCTTTACGCCACCGCCGAAAACGGCTCCATATATTATGGTTTAGGCGTAACGGAACACAGCCAAGGCTCTACCACAGTGATAGGCATCGCCAATCTGGCTATGGCTACCGGCAATATCGGCCGGGAAGGGGTCGGCGTCAATCCATTGCGCGGTCAAAACAATGTGCAGGGCTCTTGCGACATGGGTTCATTCCCTCATGAATTTGTTGGCTACCGCCATGTTTCCGACCAAACAACCCGCTTAATGTTTGAATCCGCCTGGGGTGTGCCGCTGGAATCCGAGCCTGGTCTGCGTATCCCCAACATGTTTGCTGCTGCTATAGAAGGCAGTTTTAAAGGTTTATACGTGCAAGGCGAGGACATTGCCCAATCTGATCCGGATACTCAACACGTTCACCATGCCTTGCGTGAACTGGAATGCCTGGTTGTACAAGACTTATTCCTGAACGAAACAGCCAAATTTGCCCATGTATTTTTGCCTGGCTCTTCATTTCTGGAAAAAAATGGCACATTTACCAATGCCGAACGCCGAATTTCACCGGTTCGTAAAGTGATGACCCCGCTAGGCGGCAAGGAAGACTGGCAAGTTACCCAGGATCTTGCCAATGCATTGGGTTATCCTATGCAATATAATCACCCATCTGAAATCATGGCGGAAATCGCTAGACTCACTCCGCAATTTGCCGGCGTGTCCTATGAAAAAATTGACGCAATGGGCAGTATCCAATGGCCTTGCAACGATGAACATCCTAATGGCACGCCAACCATGCATGAGGATCATTTCGTCAGGGGTAAAGGCCGTTTCATGCTGACCGAATATGTGGCGACCACAGAGCGCACCAACAGCAGTTACCCATTGTTATTGACCACAGGCCGGATTTTATCGCAATACAATGTTGGCGCTCAAACCCGCCGTACCGATAATGTGGCCTGGCATGACGAAGACAGACTGGAAATCCATCCTCACGATGCCGAAGTGCTAGGGATCGCAGACGGTGACTGGGTTGGGGTAAAAAGCCGGGCCGGTGAAACGGTTATGCATGCAGTGATTACCGAACGCATGCAACCTGGCGTAGTTTATACCACTTTCCACTTCCCGCACTCCGGAGCTAACGTCATTACTACGGACAATTCAGACTGGGCGACCAACTGTCCTGAGTACAAAGTGACTGCCGTACATGTTGCCAAAGTTGCGCAACCTTCCGAATGGCAAGAAAAATACCGGGAGTTTTCCGATACACAGCAATCACTATTGGACGAGCGTATCGTAGCCGGTTAAACCTGTATTATTTTTTGTGGATAGCAATTG
>CAVUMJ010000169.1:0-17259 GCA_963741375.1 uncultured Pseudomonadota bacterium | reverse complement strand
GTTATGTTAACCTCTTCACTGGTTCAGACTACGTATTGCTATGAAGGTTGACGTATTTACGCCTGATGCTCATGTAGGTGATGTAATCGGTGACTTGAATCGTCGTCGCGGCATGATCAAATCCCAAGATCCAGGCGTGACCGGCGTTCGCATTAAAGCCGATGTGCCTTTAAGCGATATGTTTGGTTACATTGGCGACTTGCGGACTATGACATCCGGCCGCGGACAATTTTCAATGGAATTCTCGCATTACACGCCATGTCCGCGTAACGTTGCGGAAGAGGTTATCAAGGAAGTAAAAGAACGAAATAAAGATAAATAACCGGGTATTTGTCACAGAAGACCATTAACAGGTCTTCTGTGCATATTGCCAAATTTGTGACTTCTTATATTAACTATAAGCGCCCTCAACCATAAAGTTTCCACTATGTATGGGAACTTATCCATTTACCTAAACTTGGAAGAACATTATGGCTTTTGTAATCACCGAAAACTGCATCAAATGCAAATACACTGACTGTGTTGACGTCTGTCCAGTCGACTGCTTTCATGAAGGCCCTAATTTCCTGGTTATCGATCCAGACGAATGTATCGATTGCACCTTGTGTGAACCGGAATGCCCAGCCAATGCCATTTTTGCAGAAGACGAACTGCCTGAAGGCCAAGAACACTTTATCGCTTTAAATGCCGAGTTGTCCAAAGCATGGCCGGTTATCACGGAAGTCAAAGAGCCTTTGTCAGACGCAGAAGAATGGAACGGCAAACCGAATAAACTCACATTGCTTGAAAAATAAACCGTGTAGTTTGTAATCACTCAGACAGGCGTCATTTCCGACCTGTCTGAGTAGCCTTAATGCTTAGTTTTATTTGACTTTCAGAAAATCAACTTTGAGAAAATAGGAGCGTATTATTAGAAAATGCATTTCCTAACCTAGCTATAAATCGCCTTGTTCCATTACCGGCAAAACCCAATATTTGATGCCGGATTCGGCGAACTCTGCTTTTAAATGCTCCAAAAGCACCAGACTTTCTTTTTTCCTGATATAGGTTTGCACGGATAAGCACTGCTGGTCAGCATCCTGCTCTACCAAAAACCTCATTGGTTTAATGGCCGAATGGGAGAATAAGCTATCCACTGTTGTTCGCTCATTTTGAAAAGAATTGATAGAGAACATCACTGACTCAACCAAATCTCCTGGCATTACAAAGTTAATCAGCACATCTTGTTGATTATTGTTTATTAAAAATTCGTCCTGATTATTAAACCGATCAGTAATATTTTTAATAATTTGTAAATATCTACCCCTTCTACGATCGCCTTTACGTCTTTCGATTACTGCCTCATTTCCTGAGCCTTGCTTTTGCCTGGGGTCATTATACCAACTTCTTTGAAAAAAAGGCCTAACAACCACAACCCTGCCATTTAATCTATGGTTTTTTAACCGCATCACTGCATTTTGCATTGATGCTTCAGAATCAAGCGTTACCAAACCGTGATATTCGATTGTACCGATACGAATATCCTGCAAAGCCATAATTTCAACCTTGATTAGTTTACCGGCAGGCCTTAGAAAACCTCGCTTTAATCCCGGCCTGAAAAATTCAGAAATATCGATATGATTCGTATTGGCAGGAATTCTTCTCAAAAAAACGTTCATGGGTATGTTTTACAGCCATAGATCAAAAATTATTTCAAGGACACCAATCAACTAGATTTTCCTAAAACTAAAGCTCCACCACTATATCCTATCGAAGATCTTTAACAGAAAGACAATAAACAATCCCTCTGATAACCTTGATTATCATGACTACTAGCTTTGAATAGGAGACTTTAACATTCTTTGACAATTCCTGCACGTAAAACACGCTAGAGAATTGGAACCGCAGTGAGGGAAAGCCTCCTAGATTAGACCATGTTCTATCATTGGCACTATCCAGTAACGCATTCCGGCGTCAGAAAACTCCGCTTTTATTCTAGTTATCAGTTCAGCAAGATTGTTTTTACTCACATACATTTGAAACTGAATTCGTTTTTGCCGGCCATCTACTTGCTCGGTTATGGATAAATTTCGATTGGTATTCCCGTGTTCACTAACCAAATAGCTGGAAAACCCATATTCATTTTCAACCGTCAGCAAAAAATCGACTATTGTTTCTTCCATACCAGGCCGGGCATTGATTGTAATTAAATAATATTCATGAATCATTTAGCAATCTCGGAAGTCTTACAGATCATTTTATACAGAATGGGTAGCAGAATAAGCGTTAGCAAAGTTGACGACAGCAAACCGCCGGTTACTACTATCGCCAACGGACGCTGAATCTCTGATCCCGGACCAGAAGCAAATAACAACGGAATCAAGCCCAATGCGGCAATGCTTGCAGTCATCAATACGGGCCGCAATCGTCTTAAGGATCCAACAACGACAACTCTGGACAAATCCATACCCTCTGCAACCAGTTGATTAAAGTAACTGACCATGACCACACCATTTAGCACAGCAATTCCCAGTAAGGCAATAAAACCAACGGATGCAGGCACGGAAAGATATTCACCCGACAAGGCTAAAGCAAACACTCCGCCTATCATCGCCAACGGAATATTAGAAAGCACCAGTGCGGCTTGCCTGAGAGAACCAAATGTGGAAAACAAAAGTAAAAAGATTAACCCCAGCGAAATAGGAATAACCAATAACAAACGCGCAGCTGCACGTTGCTGATTCTCAAACTGACCACCAAACTCAATCCTAAATCCGCCAGGCAATGACACCTTTTCTGCAACCGCCTTCCTGGCATCATCTACAAACCCTACCAGGTCACGGCCTTCTACATTGCTTCTAATCACTACAAAACGCTGACCTTTTTCCCTATCAATAGACACCACGCCTTCGACCTCTTCAATTTTGGCCACCGCGGTAATCGGTATATATTCACCTCTTGGTAAGGCAATCTGCAAATTGGCAAAATTTGCCGTGTTACTATTACCTCGCAGCAGCAAAGGCGTACGTTTATTTTCCTCTTGAACGATACCGAGCTGCAATCCTTCAATCTGCGCTCTCAGCAGAGTTTCTATGGTATTGCTGTCTAAACCGAAACGCCCGGCAGCCTGACGGTCAATTTTCAGTTGCAGAAACTGCATGCCTTCATTTTTTCTCATAAACACGTCGCTAGCGCCATGTATGGATTTCAGAACAGCCTCAATCTCTTCGGCTTTTTGGTTAAGCACTTCCAAATTATTACCAAAAAGCTTGATTGCCACATCTCCTCTAGTGCCGGTCAACATTTCCGAAACACGCATTTCAATCGGCTGGGTAAAGCCATGGGCTATGCCTGGCGTATTAGCCATCACTCCGCGAATAACATCTACCAGTTGCTCTTTGCTATTCATCCGCCATTGTTCCTTTGGTTTCAGAACCAAAAACGAATCTGTTTCATTAAGCCCCATAGGATCCAGCCCTAATTCATCCGTGCCGACTCTGGAAACAACGGTTTCCACTTCCGGCACATTTTCAAGGATATTTTTCTGAACCCGGCCGTCCAAAGCCACCGAATCCTGCAAGGTAATCGACGGCAACTTTTCCAATTGCACGATAATATCGCCCTCATCCATATTCGGCATAAAAGTACTGCCTAATTGTCCAAACATCCCAATCGTCGCTAAAAGCAAAACTCCGGCAATTATAAAAATATAATGACGATGCTCCAGACACCAAATCAATATTGGCTGATACAATTTATGCAACTGGCGGGGCAACCAAGGTTCCTCGTGCGAAACATTCTTAAGCAATAACGAAGATATCACCGGTATGGCGGTTAGAGACAGAACAAGGGAAACACTTAAAGCAAACACGATGGTCATAGCCACAGGTCCAAATAATTTGCCTTCCAATCCCTGTAAAGTCAGCAAAGGCAAAAACACAATCACGATAATTAGTATCCCGGATGTCACAGGCGCAGCTACTTGTCTGGTGGCCCGGTAAATCAAATGTAATCGCGGCAATTTTTCAACTTTGCGCTGATCTGAAAGCTGGGTAATCACATTTTCCACGACTACCACGGCGCCATCAACCAACATGCCGATGGCAATCGACAACCCGCCCAAACTCATTAAATTTGCCGACATGCCAAAAGCGTTCATCAGAATAAAGGTACCCAGCGCAGCCATCGGCAACGCCAATGCCACAGTCAGAGCCGCTCTCAAATCACCTAAAAATAATATTAACAACACCACCACCAGCACAATGGCTTCCATCAATGCCTTCGACACGGTATGCACCGCTTGTCCGACTAAAATGCCTCGATTATAAAACACCTTGATATGTATGCCGGAGGGCAAACTTGCCTGCAATTCCGACAATTTATTTTCAATGTGTTCGATAGTTTGTCTGGCATTAGCGCCGCGCAAGGCCAAGACTACTGCCGTAACAGCCTCACCATTGCCATTCATGCTGACGGCGCCATAGCGAGTCAACGCACCCATTCTTACCGTAGCAATATCTTCCACTCTAATCGGCAAACCATTATGCTGGGCTACCACTATATTCCTAACATCTTGTTCGGTTTTGATTCGCCCTTCCACTCTAACAATCAGAGTTTCTTCTCCTTCAGACAATCTTCCGGCGCCATCATTGCTATTATTGTTCTTTAAAGCGTTAATCAATTGTTCAGTACTGATGTTTCTTGCCGCCATGCTGATGTTATCCGGAATCACTTCAAAGCTGCGAACCAGCCCCCCCAGTGCGTTGACATCCGCCACGCCTTTAACGGTGCGCAAGGCTGGACGTATGGTCCAATCCAATAGTTCACGGCGTTCTGTCAGACTTAAACCTCCACCCTCGACGGCAAACATGTATATCTCACCTAACGGCGTCGTCATCGGAGCAACACCGCCACTCGCAGTGGCGGGTAGATTACCCCAGACAGTGTTAAGTCTTTCTGCAATCTGCTGACGAGCCCAATAAATATCAGTGCCTTCTTCAAAATCCAAAGTTATGTCGGTAATGGCGTATTTAGCCAAGGAACGCAACATGGTTTGATGAGGAATACCAAGCAGCTCAATTTCAACCGGCACAGTGATTCTGGATTCCACTTCTTCAGGAGTCATGCCCGGCGCTTTGATAATGATTTTTACCTGTGTCGGAGACACTTCAGGGAAAGCATCAATGGGTATATGCATAAAAGCATAGGTTCCCATCCCAACTAAAAGCAAAATACATAGCATTATCAGCAGCCGTTGCGTCAATGCAAAGCGGATCAAATCTGCAATCATTCCCCTGCCCCTAATCCCAGCCAGTTAGCTTTTAGCGCCGCAGCGCCTTTCACGGCTATTTGTTCACTGCCGCTTAGAGGGGCAGAAACAATGGATTCGGCATCTTCCTTACCCACTACTTTAACTTCAGTGACACGAAAACCATCGGCATTCCGTACGAATATGTAATTATGTCCGGCATTTTGGGCTATTGCTGCATTATTAACCGTAAAATCATTTTGATCATTACTATGCATGATTTGGATGTTAACATTTTGTCCTGCTCTTAAAGAACTCCGTTTACCATCAATAATCGCTCTGGCCAGCACTGTCTGATTTTCGATATTGACACTTTGCGCAAGCAGACTAATCCTGGCAGTGACTGTAGAATCGCCAACTTTTACCAGATCACCAATGTGAATTAAATTAAGTTTTTCCTGGGGCACGTTTATTTCCAGCCATAACTCAGATAAATCGGCAATCCGATAGAGCGGCGCCTGCTCGGTCAAACGCGCCCCAACCGTAGCGGAACGGTCCAGAACCACACCGCTGATCGGCGCCCGAATATTTAAGAAACTGCTAAGTTGATGAGTTTTAGCCAGACTGTTAATTTCGCTTTCCGACATTCCCGCCATGATCAAAAGCTGCCTGGACGTCTGGTATTGAGCGGTTTTACTACTGAATATACTTTGAGACTCTTGCCAATAACGGTTTGCGATAACCCCCTCTTCCAAAAGAATTTTATTGCGCTTATAATCCAATTCGGCAAGATTAAACTCATTTCCGGCCGTTAGAAACTCCCGTTGCAAAGTAACTAGGCTTGGACTATTGATTTTGGCCATGATTTGGCCTTTAACTACCGAATCACCTATATTTGCCAAAAGTTGTATAACCAGTCCCGGCTGATTACTGCTGATTAAAAACTCTCTGTCTGCAGGCACAACCACTTTTGCCGGGGCATAAAGATGCAGAATTTGTTTGCTTTTGCTTAACGGACCAACCTGTACATCAAGCTGATCGATTTGCGCCTGGTTAATTTTGATCTGCATATCTTTAGCGGCAACAGTCAGTATGTTTATCAGCAATAAACTAAAAATAATTCTTTTCACGGCTGCACTCCGACTGCTTGATTATAAAAAGCTATATCCCTTTGCAATTTAACTTCCTGCTCTTTGGCGTTGCGAATCGCTTCCAAGCTTCGCGCTTGAATTTTCAGCAGATCAAGCAAATTAATATCTCCTGCCGCAAAACTGGTTTCTGTCATTTTCAGATGCGTTTCCGCTATATCCTTTAGCTCTTTGGCAATTGAAAGCTCCTTTCTGGTAAGCTCGAGAGCATGCTCGGCCTCATGGAAGTTTTTTTCTATCAACCTCTGTATGTGTTCACGCTGAGCTAATGCCCGATTCATTTCCAGATTAGCAGCAGCAATTTCCGGAGCATCATAGGTGCCGTGTCCAAATGGAATGACTACCCCTATGGCGGAAACCTGATTATTACCATTGACTGGGTCGTGGGAGCTTTGTGTGCCGATATTGAATTTCGGCTGGTTGATAGTGTCTGTGGTTTTAGCCCATTCGATGGTGGCATGTTTACGGGCAATGATGGCGTTGATGGCTTCCAGCATTGGATGAGTGGGCTGAACGGCAGTAATGTTACTAAGTTGTTCCTGAAAATTGACGGGAATGTGAGTGGTTTTAGTCAAATTGGCATAATTTTTTCTTGAATGCATCATTTCAGCTTCAGCCTGATTATACAGACTGCGATTTTGCAGATACTCGCTTTCCGCCAACAACAGGTCTGATCGCGCCAAATCCCCTAAATCCACTCGGCGCCTGACTTTATCCAGCAGCTTGCTGGAAATTTCCAAATTAAATTTTGCCTGTTCTAAACGAATATTTGCCAATGCAATATTCCATAATGCCTCTCTTACCAAACGAGCCACCTCCAATTTAACTGCCGCAGATTGTTTTATGGCCGAACGGTGAGCCTCAATAGCAATATTTTGAGCAGCAGAGCGTTGCCCCCAAAACCAGGGAGTAAATTCCAGTTTAACAGAAGCATTTCTGTTGCCGTTGTTATTGCTTAATTGATCGCTGCTATAATCCAGATACAACGCATCCGAGCCGGCAACCCAGCTATCACCCCGCACATCCAATGCATCCGCTTCATTTTCCAATGCTTCGTTAATCAGGCGATCAGGATATATCTCCAGTGTTTGTTCAATTAATGCAGGCAAAGTTAATTGCAAATCAATTTCGATAGGATCAACATGCTCATTTAACGGCATTTGCAAATTGGAGCCGGCATGACTCATGGAAGTAGTTTCCATGTCATGGCTTTGCGCCTGACAAAGCGCAGAAATACTTAGAAAAAACACTGGCGAAAAATACTTCATATGACAAAATCTTGTCATATTGCGCCCCCCAAAATAATTAAAAATGTGCCGCTACACCGATTGCAAACTCGGCGTAGCGTTTGAGTTCAATTCCCCGCAAAGTGGAATTTAAAGACAATTTTCACATTGGTGGAGCTCGAGGATTAGTCTGTTTTGAAAACCGCTTGAAAACCAATCCAAGCGGTTTTTCTAAAAAAATGAGGATTTCAGAAGTATTGACAGAAGCAAACTGATAATTATTTAAAAAAGAGTCAACAATAGACGCCTTTCCGGGCAGTTGTTTAATAGCAGATCCAATATTGATAATACAGTTTTTTGCTTGTTGTCCGTGGTCAACTGCTGACAGGCTCAGATGGTCTACAAGTACTTTGACAGTTTCAAATTCATAAAGATGAAAACCTTCCTGACTTCCTGTCCCCCCGGTATGGGCATGAACTAATGGTAACGCACTCTGCAGCAATACCAATAGCGCAACAATAAATTGACGAAATAAAGCAACCATTTAAATATTGTATTGTCTATTTGTTTAAGTTTTTCAATTACAAGTCTTGTATACCGTTCTACTAAGGCATATTCTAGTTTAAAATACCAATCATGACTTGTTTTTCAGTTCACTCTTAACCCAAACTTTAAAAGGCTAAAAATTTTATGTTCAAAAAAACCCATTTGTTCACAAGCTTGTTTATTGCTATGTTAATAATGCTTTTCAGCATTCACGAAGCAGAAGCAAAACGCTTTGGTGGCGGCAGTTCTTTTGGCAGCAAACCCAGCTATAGCCAACCTTTTCAACACTCAACCTCCCCGAATTCGGTCAACCAACCCATGCACACCCCTTCGCCTAGCCAGCAACAGGCAGCCACTCAAAATCAGGCTGCGCGTCAAAATTTCGCGAATCGTAGCGGCTTAATGGGCATGCTGGGTGGCTTGGCCATAGGCGGACTCTTGGGATCATTATTTTTCGGCGGCGCATTTGAACATATCAATTTTATGGATTTTTTCATTTTTGCCGGTATCGCTTATCTTTTATATCGCTTGTTTGCGGCAAAATCAGCCAAACAGAATCAAGCAGTTGGCAATACCATGAGCCGGACGCCTTATAACGATAACATTCAGCCCGCGGGATATCAAAACAACTCACAGACAGCATCAAACTCGACAGGTTTCAATACCGATGTTTTGTTTAACAAAAACAAAAAAAATCCTGCCAGCATACCGGCGAATTTCGATCAACCCGATTTTTTAGCCGGCGCCGAAAGAGCTTATAGATATCTGCAAGCAGCCTGGGACAATAACGATCTTTCCTCGATTCGCGGCCTGACTACCGACAAAGTATTTGCCGAGATTCAAGATCAATTACGGGCGAGCGACTCAACCAATAAAACCGAAATCATCAAACTAAAAGCAGATTTGCTGGAAGTCCGTGAAAATGGCGCTGTTATGGAAGCCGCTGTACTGTTTGAATCCCTGATGCGTGAAAATGATTCCTCCGAAGAGATAGTCAAAGAACTTTGGCATTTCATCAAGCCGGTTAATAGCGCACAACCCAAATGGTTCTTGGATGGCATACAACAAATAACCGATTAAAATGCTGAACGACGCCGGCAAAATTCGCCGACGTTATGATCGTCTGGCGCCCTGGTTTGATAGCATGGAAGGCTTCATGGAAGGTCTGTTTTTCCGGTATTTCCGTAAACAGCTCTGGCGCCGGACTACCGGCGATCATATACTTGAAGTTGGGGTGGGTACGGGCAAAAACTTTGGATTCTATCCGGAAACCGCCCGTATCACCGCCATTGATTTCAGCCCTAGGATGCTGGAGCAGGCACAAAAAAAGCGCGATAGAAAAAACATCAATGTTGACTTGGCGTTAATGGATGTTGAGTCGGTTTGTTATGCGGACAATAGTTTTGACACTGTGATAGCCAGCTTTGTGTTCTGCTCTGTTCCTCAGCCCAGAAAAGGCCTTAAAGAACTATACCGGGTACTAAAGCCGGGTGGTGAATTATTACTGCTTGAACATGTTCTAAGCTCCAACAAATATCTGGCCGGAACAATGAACTTTCTCAATCCGCTCACAGTACGTATATTTGGCGCCAACATTAACAGGCAAACCATCAAAAATGTTCAGGCCTGTCCTTTCCAAAAAATCATTATCGACCCAGTTAGCACCGATATCATCAAACTTATCCGCGCTATAAAATGAACCGGATTTTCTAGATTCAGTGCAGATGTATCTCTTATGGGCGTATCTAAAAATTCAAATGTCTATGTAATACAAGGCGTAAGCAAAAAATGCGACGCGCATATGAATAATATGTAAGGAGTATTTTTTTGATCGCAACGCGGTATGGCAACGGCTGTTGGATTTTTAGAGATGCCCGTATATCAATCAACTAGTTCATGTACAAGCACAGCAGTCTCCTGATAAATACTCTAACAATTCAACAAAGCTGTGTTAAGCGCTAAGTACTGGCGTCTAAGTTAATATTTTCAGAATTACGCACTAAATAATGTGATCCAAGAAGCAACATTCGGCTAAAAACTGTTTTACGATATAATAGCCGGTTTTTGTTAAGGCCTTTAATTGTTTTAGGCACAACGATTTTTTTCCTTAAATCTTTAAGCCAACATAATCCGGAGATTTTTGATATGCGCATTATCCTGTTAGGCAGCCCGGGATCGGGTAAGGGCACTCAGGCCCAGTTTATAACCGAGAGATTTTCAATTCCTCAAATTTCCACAGGAGATATGTTGCGCGCTGCGGTTCGAGAGGGCACGCCACTTGGTGTGGAAGCTAAAAAAGTGATGGACTCCGGCGGTCTGGTTTCCGATGAGATTATTTTAGGTTTAATTAAGGAACGCATTGCTCAAGCCGACTGTCAAAATGGTTTTTTACTGGATGGGTTTCCTCGCACCATAGCTCAAGCTCAGGGTTTGGAAAAAATGGGCGTAACTTTAGATTATGTCATTGAAATTGTCGTTGAAGACGAAGAAATCATTCAGCGCATGAGCGGCAGACGAGTGCATTTGGATTCAGGCCGTACTTATCATATCGCATACAATCCTCCAAAAGTTGATGGAATTGACGATGTAACGGGTGAAGCGCTTATCCAGCGAGACGACGACCGGGAAGAAACTGTGCGAAAAAGACTTAGTGTCTATCACGAGCAAACCAAACCTTTAGTGGGCTACTATTCGGCTGCAGATCAGCAAGCGAAATTCGCTTCAATCTCAGGCATCGGTTCTGTCAGCGATATCACTGAAAAATTGTTCAGTATTTTTTAACTGGACAAGCAGTTGAAAATTTTAATGCGGAAAAGGTAATAATGGCAGGTAAAACTTTATACGACAAACTTTGGGAAGATCATGTTGTTCACACTGAGGACGACGGCTCTTGTCTGATTTACATTGACAGACAATTGTTACACGAAGTCACTTCGCCGCAAGCATTTGACGGATTGCGTCATTCTAAACGTCTGCCTTGGCGAACACAACGTAATCTGGCTGTTGCGGATCACAATGTACCGACCACAGAGCGGGACAAAGGCATTATTGATGCTGTTTCCAGATTACAGGTTGAAACCCTGGACAACAACTGTAAAGAGTTCGGGATTACCGAATTTGATATGGGCGATATCAGACAAGGCATCGTACATGTGATTGGTCCTGAACAGGGCGCCACTTTACCGGGCATGACCGTAGTCTGTGGAGATTCCCACACATCTACTCACGGCGCTTCCGCAGCACTGGCTTTCGGAATCGGCACATCGGAAGTCGAACACGCTCTAGCGACTCAGTGCTTGATACAAAAAAAAGCCAAAAACTTTTTGATTAGGGTTAACGGAAAAACTTTACCCGGAGTAACGGCCAAAGACCTTATTTTGGCGATTATAGGTAAAATTGGCACTGCAGGCGGTACCGGCTACACCATAGAGTTCGGCGGAGAAGCAATAACAGCCTTATCCATGGAAGCCAGAATGACTATCTGCAACATGGCTATTGAAGCCGGCGCCAGGGCAGGCTTGATTGCTGTTGATGACACAACAATAGAGTATTACCGTGATCGCCCTTACTCTCCAAAAGGCCACGACTGGCATGCCGCCGTAACGCATTGGCGTAAGCTCTATTCCGACCATGATGCTGTCTTTGACAAAATATTCGAATTCAATGCAGCCGACGTCAAACCTCAAGTCACTTGGGGCACTTCTCCTGAAATGGTATCGCCGGTAGACGATACGGTGCCCGATCCTCAACAAGAGACTGATGCCGTCAAACGGGAAGGTATGCTTCGCGCCCTGAAGTATATGGGGTTGCAGCCAGGACAAAAAATCACCGACATCAGGGTCGATAAGGTGTTTATAGGCTCTTGCACCAACTCCCGAATTGAAGATTTGCGAGAAGCTGCAGCAATTATTCAAGGCCGCAGCAAAGCTGAATCGGTGAAACAGGTATTGGTGGTGCCGGGCTCAGGTTTGGTGAAACAGCAAGCCGAAGCAGAAGGTTTGGACAAAGTTTTTATTGCTGCCGGATTCGAATGGCGCGAACCAGGTTGTTCCATGTGTTTAGCCATGAATGCGGACCGGCTGGAAGCCGGAGAACACTGCGCGTCAACTTCCAACCGGAATTTTGAAGGGCGTCAAGGATACGGAGGCCGTACCCATCTTGTCAGCCCTGTCATGGCGGCAGCTGCGGCAATAGCCGGACATTTTGTCAATGTCTCTGACCAATTTGCAGGATAATTATGAAAGCTTTTACCCAAATTACAGCATTAGTGGCGCCGCTGGATAGAGCGAATATAGATACTGACGCCATTATTCCCAAACAATTTTTGAAATCGATTCGCCGCGTCGGCTTTGGTCCTTATTTATTTGACGAATGGCGTTATCTGGATAGAGGCGAACCGGACATGGATTGCAGCAACCGCCCGCTAAATCCTAATTTCGTGCTGAATCAACCGCAATACCAAAACGCGCAAATCCTTTTGGTTAGGGAAAACTTTGGTTGCGGCTCATCTCGCGAACACGCGCCTTGGGCTCTGGAAGACTTTGGTTTTCGCGCCATTATTGCTCCAAGTTTTGCCGACATTTTTTATAATAATTGTTTCAAGAACGGTTTATTACCAATTGTATTGTCTCCGGAACAGGTGGACCAATTATTCAACGAGGCTCAAGCCGGTTATCAACTGACTATTGATCTTGCCCAACAAATCATCATCACGCCTAGCGCAGAACAAATTTCTTTCAGCATAGACGAAACCCGCCGCTACCGGTTATTGAATGGTTTGGACGACATTGCGCTAACTTTGCAGCATGCGGATAAAATCAAAGCTTACGAACTTGAACGCAGCAAACGCGCACCCTGGCTGTTTAATGACGCCTGAAAACCATACTTTCAAACCTGTCCACTTGAGGATGCCGGGTTTAATGATGAATAGATATATTTAAGGTAATAAAATGACTAAAAAAATAGCAGTTTTACCCGGGGATGGAATTGGACCGGAAATCGTAGCTGAGGCGATCAAAGTCTTAAGTTTTTTAAATTCCGGCATGAACTTAGGTTTAACGTTTGATAACGCTCTGATTGGCGGGGCCGCTTACGATGCTTTTGGAACGCCGCTACCGCAACAAACCTTAAATCTCTGTAAAAATTCCGATGCGGTATTGCTAGGAGCGGTTGGCGGCCCGAAATGGGAACCACTTCCTCATGCCGTTCGTCCGGAAAGAGGTTTGCTAGGCGTACGCTCCGAACTAAATCTATTTTCTAATTTGCGGCCCGCTATCATGTACCCGCAATTGGTCGATGCTTCCTCTTTGAAACCGGAAATTGTTTCCGGTTTGGACCTGATGATTGTGAGAGAACTGACCGGCGGCATTTATTTCGGCACTCCTCGTGGCATACGTATTATGGAAAACGGGGAAAAACAAGGTTTTAACACCAAAATCTACAAGGAATCGGAAATTCGCCGTATCGCTCACTCGGCATTCAAAATTGCGCAGAAACGCCACAAAAAACTTTGCTCTGTAGACAAAGCCAATGTACTGGAAGTCACAGAGCTTTGGCGGCAAATTGTTACCGAGGTCGGTAAAGAATACCCTGACGTACAACTAAGCCATATGTATGTCGATAATGCGGCTATGCAGTTGGTTCGGGCTCCCAAACAATTTGACGTGATCGTCACTACCAATATGTTTGGCGATATTCTTTCAGATACCGCAGCCATGTTAACCGGCTCTATAGGCATGCTACCTTCCGCCTCATTGGATGCAAACTCTAAAGGCATGTATGAACCAATACACGGCTCCGCTCCCGATATTGCCGGTCAAGGCATTGCCAACCCACTCGCCACTATTTTATCTGTGGCCATGATGCTGCGTTATACATTTGATGAAAACCTTGCCGCTGAACGTATAGAACAGGCTGTTCACAAAGCATTGGATTCAAATGTCCGCACAGCAGACATTTTCTCTGAAGGCATGACCAAAGTCGGAACATCCGGTATGGGCGACGCCATCATTAATGCATTAAAAGGAGTCTGATCATGTCAAGAACCTATGACGTAGCAGTGGTTGGGGCAACCGGAGCAGTTGGCGAAACCATGATTTCCATTTTGGAAGAAAGAAACTTTCCTGTCGGAAATGTATACGCTTTAGCTAGTGAAAGATCGGCTGGTAAAAGAATTCCTTTCAAAGGCGGCTCTCTGCTTGTAGAAGATCTGGCGGGTTTTGATTTTTCCAAAGCTCAAATCGGCCTGTTTTCACCAGGGGCCTCCGTATCCGCCGAATACGCTCCAAAAGCAGCCGCCCTTGGCTGCGTGGTAATTGATAATACTTCACAATTTCGGTATGACGACGATATTCCGCTGGTGGTGCCGGAAGTCAATCCGGAAAAGGTCGCCGATTACAAAAATCGCGGAATCATTGCCAACCCAAACTGCTCCACCATCCAAATGCTGGTAGCTTTAAAACCAATTTATGATGCAGTTGGCATTTCTCGAATAAATGTCGCAACCTATCAGGCCGTGTCGGGGACAGGCAAGGAAGCCATTGAAGAACTGGCTTCGCAAACGGCTAACCTGTTGAATGCCAAACCAATCAGCGCCAACGTATACCCTAAACAAATTGCTTTTAACGTTTTACCGCAAATTGACGTATTCATGGAGAATGGATACACCAAAGAAGAAATGAAAATGGTGTGGGAAACCAGAAAAATTCTGGGAGACCAGAGTATTCTGGTCAATCCAACCGCAGTTCGCGTTCCGGTATTCTTCGGTCATTCGGAAGCGGTGCATATTGAAACTAAACGTAAAATTACCGCAGATCAAGTTCGTGAATTATTAAATGCCGCTCCCGGCGTAACGGTAATTGACGAGAAAGTAAATGGCGGATACCCAACAGCGGTGACGGAATCAGCTGGGCAAGATGCGGTTTTCGTTGGCCGCATCCGTGAAGATATCTCCTGCGAAAATGGAATCAATCTCTGGGTGGTCAGCGACAATGTTAGAAAAGGAGCGGCATTGAACAGCGTGCAAATAGCCGAAGAGCTGGTAAAAAAATTACTTCTGGTCTAATCTTAACCAAGTGTCTGATACATCTGCACCGCGTCAGTTGAGGTAATACAAGTGAAGGAAGGTAATTTGAACAATTTGACTAAAGCTCTGGCAGTCATTTCCTTATTGGCTCCTGCTAAAAGCTTTCCCTTAAGTATAGGTAGTCTTGAATTACATTCCGCTCTTAATCAAAAATTGAAAGCGGAAATTATACTGCATACTGATGCCGGAGAAAATCCTGCGGACATATCCGTTCGCTTAGCCGCTCCAGACCAGTTTGATCAAGCAGGCATCCCATGGAGTTATTTTCTTTCAAAAATAAAGTTTGAGACTGTTGAAAGTAACGGCTCACTAGTTATTAAGCTCAGCTCCAAGGATACCCTCACTGAACCTTTTCTGGATATGTTACTGGAAGTTTCCTGGCCGAGCGGTAAACAGTTCAAAGAGTTTACTGTGCTGCTGGATCCGCCTTCCGGATATAATAATCAACCTGCGCCACCCGTAATTGCCGAAAGCCGATATGAGGCAGCTTCGACAAATGAACCTGAAAGACCGGTTGTGCATAAACCCAGAATTACAAAACACTATAGACAGGAAGAGACCGGCAATCAACCGGTATTTGACAATACTAACAGTAGCGAGTTTGGCCCGGTTACAGCTGATACTACTTTATGGAGCATCGCAAAACAATATAGCGATGAACGCGGGGTTTCAACCAAGCAAATGATGTCCGCCATTTTAGCGGCTAATCCTGACGCCTTCCAAAATCATGACGCCAACTTGCTTAAAAAAGGTGCGATTTTAAGAATCCCGGGAACCACCGGGGCTTTGGCTTCGCAATCCTTGCCTCGTAAACAGGTTCAAACTGCTGTTAATCAAAAACCTAGCCAGGCTCAAACACCTGAAAATAATCAGCACCTCAAGTTATTACCTCCTACTGAGGCAAAAATACCTGATAACGCCGTCACCACCAACCAAATTAGACCTGCAGGTTCTTCTTCAACTTCAGAAGCTGAAGCCAAAGTAGCGGAATACCAAAGTCGAGTTGAAAAACTTGAAGAACAACTGGACAGTATGCAAAAGTTACTGTCTTTGAAAGATCGGCAACTTGCTGAATTACAGAATGCCGCGAAGCCGCCAGTCAATACTGCTATTCCTGCAACTATCAGTCCGCCTACCGTTACACCTCAAACCCAACAACCGGTTGTTGCCGGCGCGCAGAACGTAGACGATACAGCCAAACTCAAACCGCAGGCGCCGCCAGTTGTTCAGCCAACGCCAAAACCGCCCATCAAGGTTAATCCAACGCCTCCGCCCGCAAAACCGGAAGAAGACTTTTTCTCATCCGATATATTTACTTATACGCTGGCTGGTCTCGGTACCGGACTATTGATCGTGCTAGGCTGGATTTTCAAAAAGAGACGCAGTACTCAAGAACAATCCTACACTGAAAGTATGTTTGCTCGCGCCAGTCAAATCACTATGCCTGACACTGAAGCCAACATCTCCGTGCCGGTACTGGAAACTGTTTACGATGTCGGCACTGTAGGTGAAAGTTCTTTCATCAGTGATTTTACACCTAGTCATTTCGAAGATTTCGACACTGATCAAAGCGAAGTTGATCCGCTTTCCGAAGCTGATGTTTATCTTGCATACGGCCGATATCAGCAAGCAGAAGATTTGATTCGCACCGCCTTAAGCCAAGAACCCGGAAGAGACTCGCTTAAACTAAAATTACTGGAAATTTTTTATGCCAGTGAAAATAAGCAAGCCTTCGCCGATTACTCTGAAGCGCTGGCAGCAGAAGGCAAATCAACTGATAAAGCATTCTGGGGTAAAGTTGTTGAAATGGCAGCTGAAATTATTCCGGACTCTGAATTATTCGGCGGACACGCCATCAAAACTGAACATCCCGAAATCGAAGCTGACAGTGTCAGTCAACATGTTGCTACCGAGGATGATTTCCCCGAGTTTCGTATTGATGATGAAGACTTCAATTTGTCATCGAATAATCAGCCTACACCTGCGGAATTCAATGCTGATAAAACTAGCCAGTTAGTTGATTTGGAA
>CAVUMJ010000168.1:0-15909 GCA_963741375.1 uncultured Pseudomonadota bacterium | reverse complement strand
CCGCCCGACCCCCAGCAACATGATGGCGTAGGAAAACTGGAAGGAGAAGATGATCCAACCGTAATCGCTCTCCGACATGCTGAAGATCTTCTGCACGTGATGGGAGAGGATGGAAATGGTGCCCCGATCAATGTAGTTGATGACGGCGCCAAAAAACAAGACCCCGCAAATCAGCCAGCGCAGGTGAGGTATCCGGAAAGAGTTCGAAAGAGGTGGGGGAGTGGATCCTGAGGGTTTCATATCCGATAGTGGTGTAGGCACGATTCTCCTTGCGCGAGGCTTCGACAATTAAACTGTTAGTCTTTACAGCGTCTGACTCGGGTGCGGCGGCCGCAATCATGGTGGCGACCCGCTTAGGGATTCTTTACCCAGGCGTGGCGGGGATCATCAGCCCAGGCGCCATATCGCCGTTCTTCCCCTGCGAGCACCCAGGTGTAATGCAGTTCGTAACCGGGCGCCGCCACGACGGGATGATATCCCTTCGGCAGCAGCACCGTATCGCCATCTTCGACGACAAATACGTTGGAAAATCCCTCGGGGTCGCCGGCGGCGGTATAGGTCCAGATAAATCCGAAGCCCTGCGCGGGCTTGACGCGGAAATAATAGACTTCTTCCAGAACAGCTTCCTGCGGGGGGATTCGAACGGTCATGCTTGTGAGGTGGAAAACTCGACCAGTTTCCCGGGGGATTCAGGGTCTCACCGGCCAGCAGGCGCTCCGCCGGCACGTTTTCACCCAATGCCGAATAGACCATCCTCTGCCAGTTGTCGCGGCCCACTTGCTTGGCAATCACCGTGGACCCTTCCAGCAGCGCGGCCGGGGCCCTGGACTTTGAGGGAGCGGAGAAGATTCCCAAAGTCCGCTGCTGAATCCGCTTTGATTTCCAATTGCGAATTGGGCGGGATGAAGCTCATGACCGGCGCTCCGGAGAACACATCCTCGCGTTTCCCGGCCTTGCTGTAAATCTCCTTGCTGCGTCCCACGGTGCTGATCGTCAGGGTTACGGGGCCGGAAAAGATATCGAGAACGTATTCGCGATCGCCAGTCTGCAGGGAGTGGCGTTCACCCTTTTCCAGTTGCAAGGTGGCGAAGTCGAGGAACCGCATCGTGCCGGGTGCCACAACCTGTTGAAACTTTCCATTCTTTCGCGCTTTGATAAGTCGATCCATGGGTACCTCGCTGCGACGGAGTTGCGCCGGGTGGCGACCGTGTGCCGGTGCTTACTTGCCTCCCGTATAATTCTGATATGCGGCGGCAACCTGGGCCCCGGCCGCGTCGCCATGGTGGATCACCACGCGGTAGCCTCGTCGATGGCCGGCATATCCTTGCGTTCGCGGCGGTACAAAATGGTGGCCTCGCCGCCCATGCGCAGGACGGTTCGAGCGGAATCGATGGTGGCGTTGCCGCCGCCGATGATCGCGACCCGGGAGCCCATGGAAACCTTGTCTTGCCGGGCCACCGACTCCAGGAACGGCAGCGCCGGCTGATGCAAACAGCCATTAAGCCTGGCGCAAAAGATAGCTGACAATATGCAACCAGGCAGGTAGGGTGAAAAATAATTAACTAGAACAACTCTTAATATTGAGTTTTTTCTTCAATTTCGCCTTTTTCGGTGACAGAAACTCTCCAATTGGCGCCGCCGGAGACCAGATAAATTTCATACTCTTCGCCTACTCCATTTGGGTTGGCTATCATTTCGGCTCTTTTTAGGGTAAATCCGGGGAAGTTATTTTGCAAAGCTTGCTTAACTTCAGGGGCTGCTTCACTTAAATCATCTAAAAGCAACTCTCTGGTGAACAAGTCGCCATCATCTCTAAATAACTCAAGAATTTGTTCATCGCTGCCTTCTTCCTTAAAGCTGACTTCAAGTAATTTACGTTTGTAATGGTTTTCATAACTAGCTTGAAAATCTTGAGCTTTGGGATGTCTTTTCAGAATATCGGCTTTTACCTTTTCAGGAATGACAATAACTTGAGTATTGTGTTGAGCAAATAAATTAAAAGGCAATATTGAAAACAATATCGAGCATGAAATAGTGATAATAATACGTTGCATTTTGTTTCTAGAAAGCATAAAAAGTTAATAGGGTAGATTAATGAGAAATAGGATGCCAGTCAGCAGCTTGGGTTTGAGCATCGGTAAGTTGTTTGGCGGTTAATTCTTCTTCTAAATTATCGAGTTCTTCATGGGCATTAATGTTGCGCTGGGCGGAAGCTAGGGAAAGCCAAACATACGCCTCTTTAAGGTCTTTGCTTACACCTTCTCCCTCCTTATAACACAAGCCTAGATGATATTGAGCAGCGGAATTGCCTTGCTCGGCTGAAAGCCGGAACCATTTAATGGCTTCTTCAGGATTTTTTGTCAAGCCTTCACCACGAATATACATTAGGCCAAGGTTTAACTGCGCAATGGGATGTCCTTGATCAGCAGCAAGACGAAACCATTTTGCAGCTTGTTCATAGTGTCTGGTGACGCCATCGCCATCGGCATACATTAAGCCAAGGGTGAATTGTGCTTGAGCATCTCCACGGTCAGCTGATTTAGAGAACCATTTAAAGGCTTCTTTCAGATTAACGTTTACGCCTTCGCCATGAGCAAACATTAAGCCTAAATTATATTCAGCAAGGGCATTGCCGTGTTCTGCAGCTAATTTAAACCATTTTTCAGCCAGACGATAATCCTTTGGCACTCCGTCGCCGTCTGCATATCTTGCCCCAAGATCAGTTTGTGCCGCGGCATCGCCCAGTTCTGCTTTGCGGGTTAGCTCATCCAGTTTGTTGTCCGCCAATAAAATGGTTGGATAAACCAGTAAAATACTTAATATTCCTGATAGACATTTTGATTTCATGTTGTTTACCTGTATGTGTAGTAAGTTAAGTATATTTGATTAATCTGCATGTCTACGATAAGCGCCGTAGCTTTTTTCCGAGCGTCCGCTTTCCATCGGTCTGCTTTCCATACGCCCTGGCTCTGCGCGCGCCATGCGTTCATGTTCAATAAGCGGATGCGGAGCAAAACCACCGTAACCGCCATAATTATAACCTCCGTAGGGAATTACGGCAGGATGTGGAGCAACGTATCCTGCAGAATAGCCTTGATACGGTTGTGAATACCCAACGCAGCCACTTATAAAAACCAAGCTGACGAAAACAGCAATTGATGCGAAAAAATTTAATTTCATTAGTTATCTCTATTTATTATTATATTTTATCGGCCCATTTGGGCGCCGATTATGCTGCCGGCTGCCGCGCCAATGCCCGTGGCGAGCGGGTTACCACCACCCATTTCGTAACCTACGGCACTTCCAACCATGCCGCCGATAAGGCCTTGGGGAGTTGGGCCGTAATAACGTGGTGGAGGTGCATAATATTGCGGAGCCGGAGCGTATTGTACAACAGGCGGCTGCGGCGTATAACCATAACCACCCCCACGATATTCGTCATGGTAGCCATAGTGTTCATGTCTTTCATGCCAATCATCCCTGTCTGCCCAGGCCGCAGATGAGAAAAACATACATATGACTATGATTTTCAAAGGTTTAAACATTAAAAAATCTCCTCGTATTCAAATAGGTTATTTAGAACGGATTTTCATCCTGATTGCTTAAAACAAGCTTAACGGCCTAGGAGGCTGTCCGAGAATTGAAACCGTAGGGCATAGGGCGCAATAGGCGCTAGCCGTATTGCGCCGCATGTTGGTCTTCGACCATAGGGCGTATTACGCTTCGCTAATACGCCCTATGGCTCTGTATACATTCACGGACAGCCCCTAGTATGGTAATTTTCTACCGACTAAGTCATGTTCAAAAACCCGCAATTTAATCACTTTTCGGCTAGAGTGTTCTGATCATTTTTAAAAGATGATGTACTGCTTTATAATATTCGAATAATTGTTACTATTCAGTTTGGAGCATGCAAACTGAAATGCTCAAAGCTTTTAGGATAAACTTCGCTACAGTAGTACACATCCTATACTGAATAGTTATAAATAATTAATTTTGAGACTATTGCAGGATTTTAAGCATTCTGCAATATTTATTATTTTTTGATCAATACGAGAATTGATGTTATGCAAATGCGGAAAACTAGCTGTTTCATTCTTAACTTAACTGGCTTTGCTATGGCTTTACAGATAATGGGCTGCGCCAGCAAACCGGTAGAGCCACCGCCACAGCCTCAACCGAAATTGGTTTCCGGCGAACAAATGTTGCGGGATAGTCAGGGCATTGCTCAACTGGGTGGCCGCTGGCAGGAAGGTAAGCAAATGGTTGATAAAGGTCAGGCTATGCAACGTCAGGGTCAGGCGCAAATTGATCAAGGCCAAACTTTGATTAATGAAGGTCAGAAAATCATGCAAGAAAGCGAAGAAGGTTACAAAAATATCAAACAATAGTTTTGTCTGAGTTGAGCCGATGAAGCTTGAAGTGCTAACGTCCTGACGCTAGCACTTTCAATTCAAAGCATTCGAGTTTTGCCGCTAAGTATTTAGACGATTGATTATCATGTTTCGTACTGCAGATTGTACTTTTGATGTAGCAAGTTGCCGATATTGATATTCTTCATTGTTTTCAAGGGTAGGGATGATCATTGTGGCATTTGCTTCAAACAAATAAACTTCTCCGTTATCCTCATTTACCGCGAAATCCATCCCGAAATAATCCAGCTGAAGTTCGCAGGCAATATTTTTTAAAGTTGATAATACATTGTTGCCTAGAACGGAAACCATATCATGTAAAAATGCTTCTTCCTTTTTTCTGGACTTTGGTTGATCGTTCATGTTCGCTGAGTAATAATGCACTTTCCAATATTTTGAAATGGCCAGATGTAAAGGGTATAGCTCTCCTGCTACGGACATGACGCGATATTTATGCCACTCGCCCTCTGCATTTCCGGTATCCAAAAGCTCAATTGCAATCAGTGAGCTACCGGGCAGCTCCGTAAGTGCTTTCGATAAATCATCAACAGTGTCCACTTTTTCAAAAAATTGTCCGGTATGAAAGCCAGGGCTTCGGACTAAAAACGGAAAGCTGATTCCGGCATTTTCTAAGTTCGCAATCACCTCGCTTATTGATGCCGCTTTGGAAATTAAAACTGATCTAGCCGTGATGACGCCAGGTAATTTGCCAAGGCGTATAGTGTTATCTAATCGCCCTGTTAATAAAACTCGTTCCGGCCGGTTAATGATAGGCGCGGAGGTTTTGCTTAATAATTGTTTGGCGTTCAGCAAAGCTTCCTGACACAAATCGGCGTCACCAATAGCATTAATAACTAATTGATGATCCGGAAACGGTAAATTTTGATCAAAATATTCGGTAAAAACCAATGTTGAATGAAACTGCCGTTCATCCAGAATGTGTTTTAGGGCAATATTACCGCCCCTTGCCGAACTTAAAATCATTAAAGGTATTGCTGATTGAGTCCCTCGACTAGGCCAGGTCATGGTGGAGTGGTGTTGAAAGCCTTGTTTTCGATGAATCGCCGCCAGGTCTTCCTCGCCAAGCGAATTCAGCGAATAGGATAAACCTTGATGAGCTTCAGCAAGGCTGTCGTCAAGATTTAGAGCTTGCAAATAATATTGCTTGGCAAGCGCTGATTCGCCTTGAGCCTGTAAAAGGTTGGCGAAATTAACATATCCTTTGGGTTGGTCAGGGTGGCTGATTATGGCTTGTGCATAAAGTGTTTTGGCAGCGCTTTGCCGGCCGGTATTGACTAATAAATTGCCAAAATCAATTAAGGCTCCGAGATGTCCTGGTTGTTGGTTTAATAAGTGTAAAAAATCCTGTTGCGCATCTTGGTCGCGGCCTATACTCATAAGGGCGATGGCTCTGTGGTAAAGCAATTCAACATTTTCCGGTTCGGCTTGGATCAAATTATCCAGCGTGCCAATAGTCAATTCGATATCCAGTTTTTGTAATTCCAATAAAGCTTGCCATTCAATATTGCTGGGCTTGTTATTGAGTGATAATTCTTTCAGAATTGTAAAAGTTTTGTCGCGTTCAATACGCAATGCGTTTTTACTGGTTTCCAGTTTTGCAGCTTCGTGTGCTTGGTCACCGGCCAAGTATGCAGTTTGCTGCTTAAGTATCAAAAGCAGGTCTTGGGTTAACCTGGTAGCTTCAGTTATGATTTCAGAAAGTGAAAGTGGTTCGGTACAGGTCATTTCAGTCAATATGCTATGGTGTTTTAAGCATAAAAAAACCCCGCTAAGTCAGAAAACTTGCGGGGCTTTTACTACAGTGCCGGACTGTATGAAACAGTCTTTAACTTTTTAAAGGCTATAGTACAAATCAAACTCAACAGGGTGAGTACTCATGCGCAGACGTTGAACCTCAGCTTGTTTCAGCTCTATATAGCCATCAATAACATCTTCGGTAAAAACACCGCCACGAGTCAGGAAGTCACGGTCTTTGTCTAATGCATCCAAGGCTTCATCAAAGGAGAACGCCACTTGTGGAATGGCTTTTTCCTCTTCAGGCGGCAAGTCATACAAATCTTTATCCATGGGTTCGCCAGGATGAATTTTATTATGAATGCCGTCAAGTCCAGCCATCAGCATGGCGCTGAATGCCAAATATGGATTAGCTGTTGAATCAGGGAAACGAACTTCAATGCGGCGTCCTTTAGGATTGGTCACATAAGGAATACGAATGGAAGCTGAACGGTTGCGAGCTGAATAAGCCAGCATCACAGGCGCTTCAAATCCTGGAACTAAACGTTTGTAACTGTTGGTAGAGGCGTTGGTAATAGCATTCAAGGCTTTAGCGTGTTTAATGATGCCGCCGATATAATACAGGGCAATTTCTGACAGACCGCCGTATAAATTGCCGGTAAACAGGTTAACGCCGCCTTTGGATAAGGATTGGTGAACATGCATGCCGCTACCGTTGTCGCCAACCAGAGGTTTTGGCATGAAAGTAGCAGTTTTGCCGTAAGCGTGGGCAATGTTATGTATCACATATTTTAAAGTCAATACTTCATCGGCTTTTTTAACCAAGGTGTTGAATTTTACACCGATTTCGCATTGTCCTGCAGTTGCCACTTCGTGGTGATGCACTTCTGTAGTTTGGCCTAGTTCTTCTAGAACAAGACACATGGCAGAACGGATGTCCTGAAATGAATCAACCGGTGGAACAGGGAAGTAGCCGCCTTTAAGACCGGGACGGTGGCCGGTATTGCCGTTGTCATAAACTTTTGAAGAATTCCATTGCGCTTCTTCGGAGTCGATCTGATATGAACTGCCGCCAACCCCGGTATTCCAGCGTACATCGTCAAAAATGAAAAATTCATTTTCAGGGCCGAAAAATGCAGAGTCGGCAATGCCGGTGGATTGCAAATAAGCTTCGGCGCGTTTGGCAATGGAGCGAGGGTCACGGCTATAACCCTGCATATCTTTAGGCTCAATGATGTCACAACGCAAAATCAGGGTTTTGTCGTCGAAGAATGGATCCAGCACGGCGGTGCTTGCATCCGGCAATAAAATCATGTCGGATTCGTTTATATGTTTCCAGCCGGCGATAGAAGAACCGTCAAACATATTGCCTTCTTCGAAAGTGTCAGCATCTATGCTGTGAGCTGGGAAAGTGACGTGTTGTTCTTTGCCGCGAGTATCGCAAAAGCGGAAGTCGACAAATTTAACATCGTTTTCTTTGATCAATTTGAGTACGTTATCAACTGACATCTGCCAAAGTCTCCTACTAATTAATTATTATGGTTGGTTGTAAAACGCCGGTAACAATAGCATTTTTTATCTTAAAGAGCTATTAAAACTAAAGCTTCCACGCATTGCTGCAATGGAAGCATAGGTGGAGTTTAAAAGTTTTTAGAACGTAATAACCGCATCAGCAGTGAATAGTACTTGAGAGCGTTGATATCCACCGGCAAATGCTTTATCCGTTGAGTAATCGGTCCGAATATTTGGGCGTAAGTTCAACCACTTCACTGGCTTGTATGTCATACCGAAAGTTAATTCGTAGTAACTGGCGCCCATAAATGGATAGTTGCCAAAAGCGGCCGTGTTACAAGCAGAGTTATATGTGTTGGTAGTTCCGTAATTGCTGGCAGTTGAATTAGTTGCGGCGCCGCAACGGCCTGGGCCGTCTATACGCCAGCCGTTGTTATCCCTGAACCACTCCGCACGAACACCAGCGCCAAGTTTATCGGTCACATCATAAAGCAAGTAGGAGTTTATGCCGTACCATTGGGCATCTTGCAAGGGCGAGCCCGCTGTGCCGGCGTTAAAAGCAGCTATTCCGTTACCTGTTTGTACATTGTTAGCAAAACCATGATCGTGTTGCAGAATTAAATGCAATTTATCGGTGATATTATGTTTGCCGACGATACTATATATGCCCCAAAAGCTGCTATTGTTATCGGATTGTGGGCCGGCAGTACCTGAGACAAATAATGAAGTGCCTGCGTCATCGCTGGTCCAGGTGCCTCCGAATAATGCAGACCAAGTGGCCAGATTGCGATTGAAGCTGCCATCCCAGCCGCCGGTGCTACTACCTGTTACCGCGCCGCCAAAAGCACTCCAGTTTGGGGTAAATGTGTAACTACCCAATAAGCCGGTGTGTGTGAAAGGCTCCCCGTATTGGAAGGTGTAGGGCTTGGTGACGAAGAAGTTGTCCGGAGCGGTTACAACCTCATAGCCGACAGGCGTATAGAAGTGACCTATTTTAAGATCGACGCCATCACCCCACGGCAGATTAAATTCAGCGTAGGCATTAGGCATTGCGAAACCATAGAATCTATCGCCACTGAGCTTAAGATCCCAGTTACCGCGCGGTTCAGCAAGTCCAGTGCGTGGATTGAGAACCGGGTTACCATAAGCTTGGGTAAATATTGAGTCGCTACCAAACATGATGTCGAAACGGCCACCCCAATCGAAATCGTCTCCACTGGCAGTAATACCTTTTTGCAAGAAGAAATTCAACTGATTAAGTTGAAGCTCTGCAGTCCTGTCCTGGAAAGTTACCGGACCGTTGAAACCGTCATGGGTGGCATTGTCATTTGCGCTGACGCTGGTTTCCAGCCAGCCGCCTATTTTGAGGTTGTTGTTTTTCATGAAACCCCATTCATTAGGGTTATAGCCACTGGCTTCCATAAGACCGGATCCGTTTTCCCAGTTAGTATCGGCGCAAACAGATGTTGTTGCTGTCAGTAAAATACATGCCAGACAGAGACTGGTGCGCTGATAGGGAATGCTCTTGTTGTATTTCATTTGTGTATCCTCATTGTTTTTAAATCAACTCGTAACTTTTAAAAGCATTTTTTAGGCCAATTTAAAATCATTATAAATCAATGATATAGGTAAAATTTAAAATGTTTTTTTTGCTCAATTTTGGTGCAAATATAGTATTTCGCACCAAGGTAACGCAATTATAGGGATAAGTTTAGGCTGATTTGTAAATTGCGGTGAAAAAATAGTTTTAGAGAATCGCTAGTAGCTAGTGTTAATGATAGTGTGTAGCCTGTTATCTGATTAGTATAAAAGAGTCATGTTTTACTGGGGTTTATTGACTTATCAATAGGCTAAGAACAAAAGAAAGTTTATAAGCAGCTAGCGATAATTTGAGAGTGATTTATTCAACTAACTAGGCTTAATTATTATTTTGGTTTTAGTATAAAAAAGACGGCACTTATCTGGTGCGCAATAATCAAACACGCACCAAATAGGTGCTATTATGCCTTTTTTTAAAAGGAATTAAATGAAAAGTTTATTATAATCATTGTCTTACATAGTGGCACATATCATGCTTTACTAATTTGGGATTTTATTAACTCAAGCGATGAGGTGTTGAATATGAAATTAATAACAGCTGTAGTTAAGCCTTTTAAGCTGGATGACGTTAGGGAGGCGTTATCAGAAATAGGGGTATCAGGCGTGACTGTAACAGAGGTAAAAGGTTTTGGCAGACAAAAAGGTCATACAGAGCTGTATCGGGGTGCGGAATATGTAGTTGATTTTTTGCCAAAGGCAAAAGTTGAAGTTGCCGTTGCCGATACTTTACTAGAAAAAGCGGTAGAGGCTATTGTCAAAGTTGCCAATACCGGAAAGATTGGCGATGGTAAGATTTTTGTTACCAACCTGGAACAGGTTGTCAGAATTAGAACCGGTGAATCCGGCGAAGAAGCGCTTTAATTAAGAGGAGAAAAAAAATGAAACGAATGTTAAGTATCTCGGTCTTGATGGCCCTGGCTATGTTTTCCGGGATTTGTTCTGCTGAAGACATCGCTGCCGCCGCTCCCACTCCTACAATCAATAAAGGTGACACTACCTGGGTGATTGTTGCCACTGTATTGGTTATTATGATGGTAATTCCAGGTCTGGCTCTGTTTTATGGTGGTATGGTGCGTTCAAAAAACATGCTATCCATTTTAATGCAAACCTTTGTCATTTTTGCTTTGACTTCAATTTTGTGGGCGCTGTATGGGTATAGCGTCGCCTTTACTGAAGGTAATGCCTTCTTTGGCGGTTTTAGTAAGGCTTTTCTGAAAGGGATTACCCCGGATTCTCAGGCAGCCACTTTTAGCAAAGGAGTTTATATACCTGAATACATTTATGTTGCCTTCCAGCTGACTTTCTCTGCAATCACGCCAGCTTTAATTATTGGCGCCTTTGCTGAGCGGGTGAAGTTTTCCGCAATCATATTATTTACAATAATCTGGTTTACTTTTTCCTATTTGCCTATTGCCCATATGGTTTGGTATTGGGCGGGTCCTGACGCTTATACTGATGCAGATGCGGGAGCAAAAGCAGGCGCTACGGCCGGGTTTATTTTTCAAAAAGGCGCTTTGGATTTTGCAGGCGGCACCGTCGTGCATATCAATGCCGGGATAGCTGGTTTGATGGGCTGTTTAGTCGTTGGTAAACGGGTTGGATATAAAAAAGAATTTTTTGCCCCTCACAGCGTTACCATGAGTATGATTGGCGCCTCTCTTTTGTGGGTTGGCTGGTTCGGCTTTAATGTTGGTTCAAACCTTGAAGCCAATGGTCTGGCTACCTTGGTTTTTGTCAATACTTTACTTGCAACTGCGGCGGCCACTTTGTCGTGGGTCGGCGCCGAATGGTTGATTCGCGGTAAGCCAAGTATGTTGGGTGGCGCATCAGGTGCAGTTGCCGGGTTGGTGGCTATTACTCCGGCGTGCGGCTGGGCAGGCCCAATGGGTTCGATCGCTCTGGGTATCGTGGTTGGCGTGGTTTGCTTCTGGGCCGTGACCAGTTTGAAAAATGCGCTTGGTTATGATGATTCTCTGGATGCGTTCGGAGTTCACTGTATAGGTGGTATTATCGGTGCGCTTGGAACTGCAGTCGTTGCTAACCCTGCTTTGGGTGGAACCGGGGTTTGGGATTATGTGACCAATGCGGTCATCACTCCATATGATTTTGGCGCCCAGTTTATCAGTCAATGCTGGGGGGTGGGTATTTCCCTGGTCTGGTCCTCTGTGGTGGCTTTTGTGGCTTTCAAAATTGTGGATATGACTATCGGCGCCAGAGTCACCGAAGCTGTCGAACGTGAAGGTCTGGATGTTTCTGAACATGGAGAGTCCGCATATCATCCTTAAGCTTTAATTTTATTCCTAACAATTAAAGTTAAAGCGAACCGTCGAAAGACGGTTCGCTTTTTTGTTTTATTTGCTACAAAAATTGTGCCTTGATGAATAATTCTTTATCATTGCCATACTGTCTAGTCATTTTAATTATAACACTGGAGAAGACATGAAATTAATTACCGCGATTATCAAGCCATTTAAATTGGATGATGTCAGGGAGGCGCTATCGGAAATTGGTGTTGCAGGTGTCACTGCTACCGAAGTTAAAGGCTTTGGTCGGCAAAAAGGCCATACCGAGTTATATAGGGGCGCTGAGTATGTTGTTGATTTTTTACCAAAAGTAAAATTGGAAATTGCTGTGCATGACAGTATTGTCGAACAGGCTGTTGAAACTTTAGTCAAAGCAGCCAATACCGGTAGAATAGGCGATGGTAAAATTTTTGTTTCCGATCTGGAGCAAGTCATTCGTATCAGAACCGGTGAAACCGGAGATGAGGCGATTTAACCCGATATTTAGCTTGAGTTAATAATCTGTTGAAAATATAAATTTAACTCTCAAATCACGCCGGATTCTGCATGTATTATCAGATATGGTATTCAATAAAAACGGAGTTGCTAAAAGTTTAACCTGATTCGATCAAGTATGCTTTTGGTGTAAAAGGAGCAAAACCTGCCATTGTTTCAGCAATAAATTCCTGACTTGACATGTGTGATCATGGCTGATTTTTTTTTTGGAAAAGTTAGCGGAACGCAGAAAGTTGGGTTTCATACCCGGATAACGCTCTAATCAATTTTGATGGTTTGATTGTTGGTTGAGCTTTATTTCCAGTTGTTTAAGATTTACTCATGAAAACAATAACAATAACAATATTAATTTTATTATTTTTGCCTGAACTGGCTGTAGCTCAGGATATTAATCAGGCAAACACCGCCTGGATGTTAACTGCAAGCGCCTTGGTATTATTTATGACTTTGCCAGGCTTGTCTTTGTTTTACGCTGGCTTGGTGAGAAGCAAAAACGTACTTTCGGTCATGATGCAATGTTTTGCTATTACCTGTATGGTTTCAATTTTATGGGTCGCCGGGGTTTACAGCTTTACGTTTACTGATGGCGGGGAAAGTCAGCCGTTCATAGGCGGCGCGGCAAAAGTTTTCTTACGCGGCGTTGGAACTGAAACTTTAAATGCCGACATTCCCGAGTCAGTGTTTTTTATGTTTCAGATGACGTTTGCCATCATTACTCCGGCGCTGATAGTCGGCGGATTTGCCGAACGTATGAAGTTTTCGGCCATGTTGTGGTTCACCGGTTTATGGTTAATTCTGGTTTATATGCCAATTTGTCACTGGATTTGGGGGAACGGTTGGCTGGCAGTCATGGGAGTCAAAGATTTTGCCGGTGGTATAGTGATCCATGTTAATGCCGGAGTGGCAGCGCTGGTTGCGGCTTTGGTGATGGGTAAACGGCATGGTTTTCCAACAACCATGATGTCTCCACATAATATGACTATGGTGGTTACCGGGGCTGGCATGCTTTGGTTTGGCTGGTTCGGATTTAATGGGGGTAGTGCTTTAAAGGCGGATGGTTCGGCAGGCATGGCTATTGTTGTTACTCATCTTGCCGCAGCCTCAGGTGCGTTGACCTGGATGGCGATTGAATGGCGGCGTTACGGCAAGCCAAGCGTGTTGGGAATTGTTACCGGTATGGTTGCCGGTCTGGGGACCATAACTCCGGCATCGGGTTTTGTTGGGCCGGTTGGCGGGTTGCTAATAGGTTTGATTGCAGGCGCCATCTGCTATTTTGCGACGCAATATGTGAAAAGATCTCTAAAGATTGACGATTCTTTGGATGTATTTCCGGTACATGGGGTAGGTGGAGCGATGGGATCGGTTTTAACGGGTGTTTTTGCTTCAGAATCTTTTGGCGGTCTGGGCTTGAACGGCGTCAGCATATCCCAGCAAGTTGGAGTGCAAGCTTTTGGGGTAATGGTCACCGTAGTTTGGAGTGCTTTGTTTACTTATATCATTTTAAAACTGATAGAAAAGATGCTGGGTTT
The DNA here is from genome assembly GCA_963741375.1 of uncultured Pseudomonadota bacterium. GTDB lineage: Bacteria > Pseudomonadota > Gammaproteobacteria > Methylococcales > Methylomonadaceae > Methylomonas. The sequence goes on along the minus strand of CAVUMJ010000168.1, from coordinate 2,304 downwards.
ACGGGTAACAATTGATCAGGAAATGGAAGGTTTGGATATAGTGCTGCATGAAGAGAGTGGTTATCATAATTTGTGATAAGCATTGCCGACAGATTATGAAAATATATGGAGCGAAGACATGCCTATGACTCTTGAAGTCCTTGAAAAAATTGTACGTCAGGCGGGTGGCGTAGCCATGGAGTTTTTCAGGGATTTGAATAAGCTTGAAATCAATAAAAAAAGTGCGCGTGATTTGGTTACAGATGCGGATATTGCCGTGGAGGATTTTTTAAAATCCGCACTTGCAGAAAATTGCCCGGAATACGGTTTTTGGGGTGAAGAAAGCGGGCAAACCGCCAATCAAAATTCTCGCTGGGTAGTTGATCCCATTGACGGTACTCATTCATTCTCCAAGGGCCAGTATTTTTGGGGGATAAGTGTAGCGCTGGAAATTGACGGTCAACTGCAAATGGGGGCGGTGTATGCGCCTGCTTTGGATGATTATTATTCGGCTGAGTCAGGAAAAGGCAGTTGGAAAAATGGTAAAGCTATTCATGTCTCTGCCGAAAATAGTTTGGCAAACAGCATGATATCCACCGGTTTCGCTTGTCTGCGCTCTTATCTGAACGACAATAATCTAAAACGTTTTTGCCGTATCGCAGAAGCTACAACCGGTCAGCGCAGGTTTGGATCGGCTGCGCTGGATTTATGTCTGGTGGCCGATGGTCAGGTCGATGCTTATTGGGAACAGGAACTCAATTTATACGATATAGCTGCCGGAGTTGTTATCGTAAGGGAAGCTGGAGGCAGCATAACCGATTTTTCAGGTAATCAAGGGGTTTTTCCCAAGCAAATACTGGCCACCAATGGCAAAATTCTCGATCAAATTTTGCCTTTAATGTGAAGAAAATTGGGTAATACTTGATAATGAGCTTAACTTGCCGCCGCGATATTATCAAATCCTCCCGAGCCTCCTAATGCCTTAAAAACCGCTATCAAATCCGTGGCGGTTTCAGCCTCAGATTGAGCCAGCCTGATTTGCGCGGAATACAATGTGCGTTGAGCCTCAAGAACTTCCATAAAAGTCGTGACCCCTTCTTGATAGCGCAGTTCTGTCAAATGGTTTGATTCCTGCAATTCGGTAACTGAACGGTTTAAATTTTGCTGACTGATTTGCTGTTTAAGGTAGCGGATCAAAACCATCTCGGTTTCCTGTAGTGCATACACGATGGTTTTTTCATAATTCAAATAGGCCTGCTTTTGTTGAGCATCGGCCATATCGATGCCAGCCTGAATACGGCCAAAATTGAGTAGAGGTTGCAATAAATTGGCCCCGGTGCTGTAAGCAAATGATGAAGATTTAATCAGGTTTTCCAGATCGGTATTGCGTAAGCCTAAAAAAGCGGAAATGGAGATTTTTGGAAACATTTCCGCCATAGCAGAGCCTTGTTTGGCAGTCGCCGACGCTAATTGTCTCTCGGCAATTCGAATGTCCGGACGACGGCGCAAAGTTTTGGCCGGCGACATGAAGAGCGCCACTTCTGAAGCGGCAGGAATGGCTTTAGTTAGGCTTAGGCTGCTGGTTAAATTGCCGGGTTTTTGGCCTAGCAACACTTCCAATTGCCTGAGTTTTACACTAATAGCGGCTTCGAGATTGGTGATGTTGGCGGCCGCAGATTCGATTTCAGAGCGGAGTTTATGGATATCCGCACGGGTATTCATGCCTTGATTGTAGAGTTTCTCAGTCAATTCCAGACTTTGTCTTAGCGTTTTTTGGCTGGTTTGGAAAATTTCCAACTGATTTTGTAAACTGCGAAATTCAATATAATTCCTAGCCAGGTCGGCAGTTAAAGTCAGCAAGGCTTGGGCGTATTGTTCTTTTGCAGCATCACTGTCAGCTTTGGCCGCCTCGGCTTGCCTTTGCAAGCGCCCAAACGCATCGATTTCCCACGCGGCGTCAAATCCGGTCTGGAAAAGATTGTAACGTAAGCCAGGTGCAAAACCCGGGAATGGATTGACATTGCGTTGCGGTCCGGCATCCATGGAAATACTGGGGAATAATTCGGCGTGACTGGCTGCTTGAACGGCGCGGGACTGATTTATGCGGCTTAAGCCGATCTGTAAATCAAAGTTATCGTTCAAGGCCTGTTCTATCAAACTGTTCAGTTGATTATCGCCGAAGCTTTTCCACCAAACTTTCAAGCTTTCGGCGGATATAGCTTGGCGGTTTTCGGCTTGCTCTGCCGCTAACCAGTTGCTGGGAGCATTAGTTTCGGGTTGCTGATAATCAGGCCCCATGACGCAACCGCTTAAACAACAGAGTAC
>CAVUMJ010000167.1:0-4092 GCA_963741375.1 uncultured Pseudomonadota bacterium | reverse complement strand
TTTAAGATAGCCGCGCAATGGATAAGCCTGACTGACTGCTTTTACGGAAGCCAGCAGCATTTCCTGGTTTTCCATCAATACACTGGAAAATTCAGTGGTCTGCGATTGCGCCAGACCAAGTTGGGCTGCCTGATTCAAGTATTCATCTAATAAGGGTTCCGGGCTGGAAATGGCCAGATCTGCCGCCAAAAACTCTGCGGCCTGGCTGTTCATGGTGCGATGCAGTCTGTCGGCAAATAATGCAACCGTGCTTGAACAGCTGATAGCGATTAATAAGGCAAGCAACAATAAACTCAACTCACCGGCGCGGAAGTCTCGCCAAAGCATTTTCAGGGCTAAATCAAAGTGTTTCATTGTATTTTGCCGCCAACCAGCCGGATATTCCGCTGGCAACGGTTTGCCAGGCTAAGATCATGTGTTACCAAAATCAAAGTGGTGTTTTGTTCCTGATTTAGCTCGAACAGTAAATCAATGATATGAGCGCCGGTTTGGCTATCCAGATTACCGGTTGGTTCGTCTGCAAACAAGATGGCGGGCTGGCTGACAAATGCTCTGGCTAGCGCCACCCGCTGTTGTTCGCCTCCGGAAAGTTGTTTGGGAGTATGGGTTAAGCGATGTTTTAGACCAACTCTGTCCAATAAATTTCTTGCTACAGTTTCAGCTTGTTTGTGGTTGCTCAACTCCAGAGGCAGCATGACATTTTCCAATGCAGTTAACGCAGGTAATAATTGAAATGATTGAAATACGAAACTGATCATTTTACTGCGCAACTCGGCGCGGCCATCTTCGTCCAGCCGGGTAATATCGCAGCCATTAATCATGACCGAGCCTGAGTTGGGAGCATCCAGCCCGGCTAATAAACCCAGCAAGGTAGATTTACCGGAACCTGATTCACCAATAATGGCAAGGCTTTCCCCTGACTGGATAACTAAATCAACCGAGGACAATATATTTAACATCCCTTCTGAAGTAGTAACATGTTTTCCAAGATTTTTAGTGATAATAATGGGCTGTGAGTTTTGATCAATAAGAGATTTCATTATGAATAAGTTTGTGCTTTTTGTAGTCCTAAGTTTAACGCCTTTAACAATAATGGCTAAATCGATTCTGGTCATGGGAGATAGTATTAGTGCTGCATTTGGCATAGAAGTTCAGCAGGGCTGGGTGGCATTATTACAGAATAAGCTAAAGGATATTAACAGTCCTTATATAATCGATAATGAGAGTATCAGCGGCGAAACCAGCACTGGAGGTTTAGCCAGAATTGATAGTGCCTTGCAAAAGCATCTTCCGGAAATAGTATTATTGGAATTGGGCGCAAATGACGGTTTAAAGGGTTTGCAACCTTTGGCAATGAAAGACAATTTGACGGAAATTGTGCGTCGCGCCCAAAAATCAGGCGCTCAAGTACTGCTATTGGGGATGAAAATTCCTCCTAATTACGGCAAACGTTATATCGAAATGTTTTATGCAATTTATCCGCAACTTTCTAAAGAACTGCAAATACCTTATGTACCGTTTATTTTGGAGGATGTGGTTTTAAATCCGCAAATGATGCAAGCAGACGGTTTGCATCCAAATGCCAAAGCCCAACCGCTAATTGCCGAAAAAATCTGGCAGTATTTGCTGCCCTTATTAAAATGAATTTGTTTCAAAGGTCAGTGCTGAAAAAACCCGCTCGCTGGCTGCCGCTGCGCCTTCGAGATACCCGCCAGCGACAGCAGCCTGATTAATTTAATTTCTCCAACAAAGCTGGTTTTATTTGATCTATCCAGCCAATAATGCGGGCTTTGGTCATTTCAGGTTGGTTATGATGATCCAGAACCAGCCCGACAAACTTGTCGTTGATGACTGAATTTGAGCGGGTGAAGTGATAGCCTTCGGTACTCCAGGACCCAACAACTTCTGCACCATAGGCAGTAACATGCCGATACAAATGAATTAGTGAACCGGCAAAGCGATCATAATACTTTTGCTGATTACCCAAGCCGTACAGGGCAATTCGTTTCCCGGATAAGTCGGATTCATCCAGACGAAATAAAAACTCTTCCCAGTTGCCTTCCTCGCTACCAGTGGTTCTACCTGGTAATTCTCCGACGCCATAACTGGGTATTCCCAAAATGAGAGCTTGATATTGCAGCAATTCCGAAATTTTTGCCCTATTGACATTGATCGGTTCACTGGCGATATCATCGCCTAAAACCCTATACATTACCTGAGCCATGGTCTCTGTCATGCCTTTTTCAGTACCGTAAAAAATTCCAATTTTGTTCATAGTGAAACCTTTATTCGTTGTCCCAAAATAACAATGCAATATTTAAACCATCATGAATTTTAAAGTCTGTAAATGCGATGTAATGTCTTGCGGAAGTAAATAGAAAGCTGTTTTCAAAAGCAATATTGCTAAATATGGTTATTAGATGGGTTGCTTCCTGCTTTAGTCATTTTGGCAACAATATGATCGGCGAGTCGGTGGTTTTGTTACAAAAAGCGGCTGATCGAAGGCCAACATGCGGCGCAATACGGCTAACGCCTACCGCGTCCTATGCCCAGCCTCCTAGTAAAGTAGCACTATTTTTTAATATTAGAGTGAATAGCAATAAAGAGGATTTAATTTTGGTGGTTTATTATCTGTAGAGGAAGGTAGATTTAGACGCCGAGCTTAATACTGTTTTAGTTGAGGCGAGAGGAGATAATGTTTTGTGAAGAGAGGGGAGGAGGCAGAAATACTGCTTCCTCCCTTAAGCTTTATTTAGCCACAATGCCAGTGATGGTGACGTTGTTTTGGTTGTCGTCTACGTAAGCTATGCGGCTGCCGCCCTCTTTGCCTGACAAGGTCAGGCCGAACGCGCCGCCGTTGTTAGGGTCAACCGAGAACTGCTGGACGAATTCGCCATTGCCGTTATACTCGACAATCTCGCTGGGTTGATTTGGGTCCACATTGGAGCCGTCAGAGTTGGCGACCAGGAAATGGCCGTTCTCAGTTTGCACCACATCAAGCGGGCCGTGCAAATGTACATTGTCTTGCAACAATAATTCACCGGTTGTGCCTGGCGCAACGTCTTTATTGATTTTGCCGGCGTTGTGGATGCCATATGCCGCATTATCAGCAGAAGACATTACAATCAGTATGTCGTTTTCTTCGTCGTATTTAAGACCGGAAGGACCTAATACCAAGGCCGCAGGGTCCAAGCGGTGGTTAAAACCGGCTGCGATGGTCACTGCCTGCTTAATCGATAAGCCGTTAGCGCCGGCAACGGCATCGAATCTAACCACTGTGCCGTTCAAAACGTTGGAGACGAAAATTTGCACATGATTGTTAGGCAGCTCATGGATGGCCAATCCCCAAGGGCCGTTAATTTTAGCTGGATTGACTAGGGTGGAGACGAGTTTGCCATTGGCGTTGATCACCAGCAATGAACCGGCTTGTACAGTAGCGGAGGTGCCGTCAAGAGAAGGCAGGCTACCGACAATCACTAAACCTTGGGGTAAGACGCCCAGTGCAGCGGTTAATCCGGTGGCTTTAGGGCTTTGGAAGAAAGTCGATGTAGCGCCATTTGGTGTGACTTGGGTGATTGTTGTGCCTGTGCCTTGCAGGTTATTGCTGTTATTGAAATTGGAAACCAGCAGATCGCCAAAAGTGACAGTGGATTGGGCTGGGAAATCTTTAGGAATAAAAGCCAGCCCATAGGGATTGACGTCACCGTTAGAAGGGACGGTCGAAGCAATCACTGGCAGAACAGGGAAGGTGACAGAACTTTTATCGTCAGCATCAGCGGCTAAAGCTGTGGTAGCGCTCATGGCAAACAGGCTGGCGATGGTTAATAATTTGAATGATGTTAAAGTTTTCATGGATATTTCCTCGTTAAAAAATAATCAAAATAAAAAATAGTAAGTTAGTGTCTGATAAACGAACCGGACATCTTATCTATATCAACTTGCATGCCAAAGCCTGCAAAACATCGGGTAAAATTATTTATTAGTGTTTATTAACAATGATTTAGATTATTTAAGATTTGATTTTAGATTAAGAGAAACGGATGTTTTTATCATGATTTCGATACGAAATATCGTAACCCTTACGGTATTTAG